>CALMPQ010000288.1 GCA_937872005.1 uncultured Propioniciclava sp. | reverse complement strand
GGACGGCCTCGACGAGGTGCTCGGGGTCGGTGTTCTTCAGCAAGAAGCCGGACGCCCCCGCCTGCAGCCCGTCGAACAGGTAGTCATCGCGGTCGAAGGTGGTCAGGATCACGACGCGGCCGAGCAGCGCCAGCATGAGGCGGCGTTCGCGAGACCAGGCGACGGCGCAGTAGACGGCGTAGAAGTAGGCGACCTGCATGGCGATCTGGAACGACAGCTCGGGCACCGCGATGCCGATGACCACCATGTGCACGGCGGCGTAACCGGCGACGAGCAGGGGGTGGCGGCGCCGGAACACCAGGGGGATCGTGATCGTCGCGAGTGCGGTGTAGGCAACCCAGTGCGGTTGGGCGTCGGTCCACAGGCCGTAGGAGCGGACGAGTTCCAGGCCGAGCGCCGCGAAGACGAAGAAGGACGCCGCGACGATCCAGTCGCTGCGGGTCAGCGCCGGTCGCGGGCGTTGCCAGGGGTCGTCGAGGCCGAAGAAGTCCGCCACGTGTTCGACCCTAGGGGTGAGGGTGGGGGACGGGCCTCCGTCCTGCGGGGGAGGTGGGCCGCGGACGATGGCCACGCCACCGGGTGGGTCGTGTGTGGGAATCGGCCCATTGCCGTGCAAGGGCCACGCCACCGGGTGGGATTCGTCCGGGTCAGGGGAGGAACTGCAGCAACCTCGGCAGGACGAACACGGCGGCCATCGCGAGCGCTGCGACGGCGATGATGACGCAGTAGGCGCGGGCGCGGATGCGCGCGATCCGGGTGGGGGTCGAGTCGTACTGGAGCATGGGGGCGTCCTCCTTCTACCCCCTAAGACGCACGAGCGCCCCAAAAGGTTGCGCCCGATTGCGGCCTTTTCGCCGAGAGCCTGTGTTCCCGGCGTCGACAGCCTCAGAACCAGCGCGCCAACTCGGTGACGAGGCCCTGCTCGTCGATGGTGCCGGTCACCGCGTCGGCGGCGGCCAAGACCTCGGCCGGCGCTTGGCCCATGGCGACGCCCCGGCCGGCCCAGGTGAGCATCTCGAGGTCGTTGCGTCCGTCGCCCACGGCCAACACGTCGGACGCCGCGACACCCACCCGGGCGCACACCCGTTCCAGTCCGTGAGCCTTGTCGACGTCCTCGGGGGCGATGTCGAGCCAGGCGGTGTACCCGATGGCGTAGCTGACGCCCTCGAGGCCGAGGCGTTCGGCGAGCGCGATGAACTCGTCCTCCGAGGAGTTGGGATCGCGGACGATCACGCGCGTGACATCGCTGCCGGCGAGTTCGTCGACGTCGACGACCTCGATCTCGCCGTGCAGTTCGCCGGTCGGGAACTCGCTGGTCACGCGGTAGCCGCGCCCCACCACCTCGACGGCCAGCAGTGCGGACGGGTGCTCGGTGAGGATGCGGTCGACGACGGGTCGTGGGTCGAAGGTCAGCATGTCGACGACCTCGAAGGGCGGGTACCGCACCGTGACGGCTCCGTTGCTGCAGACGTGTTCGACGTGGCCCAGGTCCAGCTGCTCGATCACCGTCAGGGCGGACGCCCACGAACGCCCCGTCGAGAGGATCACCGGGACCCCCGCTGCCGTGACGCGGGCGAGGGCGTCCCGCACCTCGGGGGTCACGATGTTCGACTCGTCGACGAGGGTGCCGTCGACATCCAGGGCCACGAGGCGTGGGGTGAAATCCATGGGGCCAACGGTGGCACAGCACAGGCTCTCGGCGCTGGGAACACGGGCTCTCGGCGGGGAGGTGGCACGCTGGTGCCATGCAGCCGTACAGCCGCGAGCCCGACTACCTGACGACGCTCGCTGATGGGACCGTCAAGCAGCTCAACCCGTTCACCGGCACCGAGGTCTGGACCGTCCCGGGCCGGGGCAACCGCCCCCTCGGCATCGGCTCGCTCAACCCGCAGCCCCTCGACCCCGAGCAGCACGGTGCGTTCTGCTCCTTCTGCGAGAAGCGCTACGAGGAGACCCCGCCCGAGAAGTCCCGCCTCGTGCACCGCGGCAACACCACGTGGGAGACCCACTACCGCACCCCGGCCGAGGAACTGCACAACACGGTCGCCGACTTCCGGCGTGTGCCGAACCTGTTCGAGATCCTCAGCTACGAGTACTGGAATCTGAACTACGGCTACACCCTGCCCACCCACACCGCGGCGCGCCGCCAGACGTACCTCGAGTCCCCGGCCGGTCGGGCGCACGTGCTGTCGGTGATCGGGATGAAGCTGAGGGCGTCCGGGAAGACCCCCGCCGAGATCGAGGCCATGAGCGAGGAGGACCGGATCGCCGCGGCGTCCGGCTTCTTCGGCGGGGGGCACGACCTGATCATCGCCCGCCGGCACTACACCGACGGGGCCACGCACGACAACCAGCTGGCCGGGGCGGGCACGCTGACCCCCGACGAGCACCACCAGTTCGTGCAGTTCACCGTGGATTCGGTGCGCGGCCTCTACGACATGAACCGGTACGCCCGCTACATCACGGTGTTCCAGAACTGGCTCAAGCCGGCCGGCGCGAGCTTCGACCACCTCCACAAGCAACTCGTCGCGATCGACGAGCGGGGCGTCCAGCACGAGGCGACGCTGGCGAAGCTGCGCGCCAATCCCAACCTGTTCAACGAGGTCGCCACGAATGTCGCGTCGTACAAGAACCTGGTCATCGCCGAGAACGACCACGCGATCGCGTTCGCCGGCTTCGGGCACCGCTTCCCGACGATCGAGGTGTACAGCAAGTCGGAGGAGTCCGACCCGTGGGAGCAGACGCCCGAGGAGGTGCGGGCCATGAGCGACATGATCCAGGCCATGCACGCCGCGACCGGCGTCGACGTGCCCTGCAACGAGGAGTGGCACTACCGCCCCATCGACGTCGACCTCGCCATGCCGTGGCGGGTGATGCTGAAGTGGCGCGTCTCCACGCTGGCCGGCTTCGAGGGGGCCACGAAGATCTATCTCAACACGATCACCCCGATCATGCTGCGCGACCGCGTCGTCGAGCGCCTCTTCGCGCTGCGCACGGAGCACCGCATCGCCGACTCGCTGCAGATCGCGTTCGAGGCCCCCTGCCGCCCGAACACCCTGCGGTACGCCGCCCGCCGCCGCTGATCGGGACGCCGTCCGCCCGCGTTGGTCCGCTGGTTACGCTGGGGGCATCCCCCGACGGAAGGGTCGCCATGAGCGCACCGCTCCCCGAACGTGCGGGCCCCGTGTGGGCCCGCTTCACCGCCGACCCCCGCCGCAACCC
>CALMPQ010000287.1 GCA_937872005.1 uncultured Propioniciclava sp. | reverse complement strand
GGTTGCCCCGTTCGGCTTCGGGGTGGACGCCGCCCCCTGGCTCCCCCAGCCCGCCCACTGGGACGAGTTCACCGTTGAGGCGCAGGACGTCGACCCCGGCTCGATGCTCAACCTCTACCGGGCGGCCCTGGCGCTCCGCCGGGAGCGGGCGGACTTCCGCTCCGACGACATGGCGCCCCATGGCCTGGACGGCGGCGACGTGATCGCCTTCACCCGCGGGTCGGGCACGGTCGTGGTGGTGAACTTCGGCGCCCAGCCCGTCGAGCTGCCGGCCGGTGAGGTGCTGCTGACCTCGGTCGACCTGGTCGACGGGAAGCTCCCCCAGGACGCGACCGCTTGGGTGGCCACTGGTTAGGCTCGACCCGTGACCCCGCAGCGCGGCCCCACGCCCGGCCCTACTTGGGTAGCAATCTGAGTAGTAGTCTGGTGGCATGGCCCAGGTGAAGGTGAGTGTGAGCCTCTCTGAGAGCGACGTCGCAGCGTTGGACACGTACGCCCGCGCGGCTGGCCTCACGTCACGCTCGGCCGCCGTCCAGCGGGCGATCAGGCTGCTGGGCAATCCTGAGCTGCAGGCCGCCTACGAGGAGGCCTGGCATGAGTGGGAGGAGTCAGGTGACGCCGACGTCTGGGCGTCCACCACAGCTGACGGGCTGCCCGATGCTGCGCGGTGAGATCCGTCTGGTCGATCTCGAACCCGCCCACGCGGGCGAGGCCAGCAAGCGGCGTCCGGCCGTCATCGTGAGCAACGACAACGCCAACGCCACCGCCGCGCGCCTCGGACGTGGCGTGGTGACCGTCGTGCCCGTCACCAGCAACATCGAGCGGGTCCTCCCGTTCCAGGTCCTGCTCGTCGCCGCCGAGACGGGAATCCGGGTGGATTCCAAGGCCCAGGCGGAACAAGTGCGCTCCATCTCCGTGGAACGTCTCGGCCCCGTGCTCGGTCATCTGCCGACCCCGGTCATGTCGCGGCTGGACGATGCCCTGCGCCTGCACCTCCAGCTCTGAGGCCAAGAGCGCAAGATCGGACAAACCTGACCCGAGAGCGCCCAGCAAGGCCTTCTACGAGCAGCTCTTCGGCTGCACGTTCACCGGCACCGGCCCCGACATGGGGCACGACCACCTGCATGACCCAGGACTTCGACGCCGCCTTCGGGCGCATCGCGACCGTCGAGGACCCCACCGGCGCTTCCTTCCAGCTGGTGTCGCCGGGCGAGTCGACCCCCGAGTGAGGCGTCAGCCGGCGCCGTTCCCGAACCCCAGCGGACCGGCGCCGGCGTGGCCCAACAGCGCCCGCGTGGTGGCCTCGCGGTCACCGAGCAGGCCGTCGAGGGCGGCGCGCAGGTGGTCGTCACCGGGTTCGGCCCCGGCGACGGCCGCCTCCAGCACCGCGCGGCGCATCAGCTCCTTCGTGAAGGAAGCCGTCACCCCCTCCGTGCGCTGCGCGGCTGCGACGAGCGCCTCGGGGGAATAGGCCACATCACCCGCGTACAGCCGGAGGAGCTGGAGGCGACCCGCGGCGTCCGGCAAGGGGATCTCGACCGCGAGATCGACCCGACCCGGGCGCTGGACCAAGGCGCGCTCCAGCGTCTCGACGCGGTTGGTGGTGAGCAGGAAGGTGACGTCGGCGTCGGCGTCGAGCCCATCCATGGCGTCGAGGATCTCGAACAGCAGCGGGTTGGCGCCCTGCCCCATCGACCGGTCCTCGGCGATCAGGTCGACATCCTCCAGCACCACGATCGCGGGTTGGAGCGCGCGGGCGATCGCCGCGGCGGTCGACACGAAACGGAGGCCCATGCCCGTCAGCACCACCACGGTGTGGCCGGGGTTGCGGTGCATGAGGTGGCGCACGGTGTGGGTCTTGCCCGTGCCCGGCGGGCCGTACAGGAGCAGCCCGCGCTTCAGGTGCTGGCCGTGGCGGCGCAGCACCTCGGCATGCTCGGCCACCCCGGTCACGTGCCGCTCGATGCGCTCGAGGCTGGACGCCGGCAGCACCACCTGCTCGGCCGTCACCTCGGGCCGGGGCAGGAAGGCCATGCCACCCGACTCGGCGCCGAAGCCGGTCTCGTCGAAGGTCACCACCTGGCCCCGCAGCACCGAGTGCTCGGTGGCCAGCTCGCGGGCCTCCTCGACCAGGGCGGCGGCGAGTTCACGGTCGGGGGCGATGACCTCGATGGTGCCGTACTCCTGCCCATAGCGACGGTTCGCCTGCCGCTGCAGGACGCCGACGGCCGCGTCCCGGTACCGGTACAGCCGGATGCCGTGCCCGATCGCCCGACGCCGCTCATCGGGTCCGATCGGCACGCTGATGTAGTCGACCTGCCCCACGGTGAAGTGGGTGGCCTGGTCGCCGAGGAAGTCGCTGAGGCTGTGGTGGAACCGCATCTCCCCACCCGACACACCGAGCTCGCGCCCGTCGGCGTCCTGCTCGGCGAGCATGCCCAACGCCTTGTCCCAGTCCGCGTAGCGGTGGCTCGGCACCTCCTCGCTGACGATCGCCATGTCGGCGATCGCGCCGCCCAGGAAGTCGGCGACGATCGTGCCGAGCCGCACTCCCGTTCCTGCGCCCTGCGCCCGTTCGGCCAGTTGCGCGAGGCTGCGGAAGGAGCCCAGGAAGGCCATCAGGTCGTCGGTCACGGCGGGGGTGTCGGGCGGGGTGTCGTCCAGGGGGATCGGAGCCATGCTGCGACCCTACCGGCGCCCAGCGACAGTTCAGCGGGTGGCAACCGGGGGGCTTGTTGACTTACGCTGGAATGCCCTTCCTGTGGTCAGCGTTGACTCTTTCGACCCCGCACGACCACTGAGGAGTCCCATGTCCGCGCCAGCCCGCCCCACCGACCCAGCCGTGCCGACGGCGTCCACCCCCGAGGGCACGGGGCACCGCTCGATCATCGCCATCCTGCTGGTCGCGGCCTTCGTGGTGATCCTCAACGAGACGACGATGAACGTCGCACTGGCGAACATCATGAACGACTTCCACGTCACCGAGCGCACCGCGCAGTGGCTGACGACGGCGTTCATGCTGACGATGGCCGTGGTGATCCCGATCACCGGCTGGCTGCTGGAGCGCATGCCCACACGGGTGGTGTTCACCCTCGCCATGGCACTGTTCAACGCCGGAACGTTGATCGCGGCGATCGCGCCGACGTTCGCGCTGCTGCTGGTGGGGCGGATCGTGCAGGCCTCGGGCACCGCGGTGATGATGCCCCTGCTGATGACGACGATCATGCACCTCGTGCCGCCGCAGGCGCGCGGGCAGATGATGGGCAACATCTCGATGGTCATCTCGGTCGCCCCGGCGGTCGGACCGACCCTGTCGGGCGTGCTGCTGCAGTTCGGGTCGTGGCGCTACATCTTCGCGTTCGTGCTGCCGATCGCCGTGGCGATCCTCGTGCTCGGCCGGCTGAAGCTGCGCAACGCCAACGAGCCGCGCGCGATCCCGCTGGATGGCTGGTCGATCCCGCTGACGATCCTCGCGTTCGGGCCGCTCATCTACGGTCTCTCCCTGATCGGCGACCCGAGTGCCCCCTTCTGGGAGCCCATGCTCGCGATCGGCATCGGCGTCGCCGGCCTGATCGGCTTCGCCGCCCGCCAGTTCGTGCTGCGGGCCCGCGACCAGGCATTCCTCGACCTGCGGGCGTTCACCTTCGGGTCGTTCACCGTCGCGTTGCTGATGATGGCGATCGGCATGATGGCCCTGTTCGGCACGATCATCATGCTGCCCCTGCTGCTGCAGCGCGTGTACGGCCTCGATCCGATCCAGGTCGGTCTGATGATGCTGCCCGGCGGCATCGCGATGGGCGTCATCGGGCCCATCGTCGGGCGCCTGTACGACCGGGTCGGCCCGCGCCCGCTCGTCGTGCCCGCCTCGTTCGTCGTGCTGGGCGTGTTCGTCTTCTTCGCCTTCCTCACCCCGACGACGCCCTGGTGGCTGGTGATGATCGGCCACATGCTGATGAGCGCGTCGTTCGCGTTCACGTTCACGCCGCTGTTCACCGTTGCGCTGGGTTCGCTGCCGAAGCGGCTCTACTCGCACGGCTCGGCCCTGATCGGCACGATCCAGCAGGTCGCGGGCGCGGCTGGCACCGCGCTGTTCGTCACGGTCTTCGCGATGCAGTCGGAGGCTGCGGCGGCGCGTGGGGCGTCCACCGGCGCTGCCATGCTGGCCGGCTCGCACTGGGCGTTCCTGGGTGCCGGCGCGGTGTGGACCGCCGCCGTCGTCGCCGGGTTCTTCCTGCGGCGTCCGGCCGAGGAGCCCGCGCACTGACGCCCCCGGACGACACCCACCCGGTGGAGTGACCCTTGTGCGCGAGTTGGGCCCAACCCGTACGCATGCCACCCGCTGGAGTGGGTGTCGTCCGCTCCAGTGGAGAGCCGCGTCACCGACTGTTCACCCGCTCACCCCTGTACGCCGGAACCCAGCAGGCGTAGCGTCGGCGCATGGCACACGGTGACATCACCCACATGGACATTCCCGTCAGTGACCTCGGGAAGGCGCAGGAGTTCTACTCCGACCTCTTCGGCTGGAACATCGCGGAGATGCCCGGCTTCGAGGGCTACCCCATGTGGCAGGCCCCCAACCAGATCAGCGGCGGCGGCCTGGCCCCGCGCGAGGACGGCTTCACCCAGCCCCGCAGCTACGTCGAGGTCGACTCGATCGACGACGTGCTGGCCAAGGTCGAGGCCATCGGCGGCACGGTGACCATGCCGAAGACCGAGATCGACCCGACGAGCTGGTTCGCGGCGTTCACCGACCCCGACGGCAACAACCTCGGTCTCTACGAGGGCTCGACCGGGGGCAACGACGCCACGTAGTAGACGCTGGCAATTCACCAAGGGGACACCGAGCGGTCACGCCCCGGGCATCTCTCCTCCCTAGCGTGATCCCGGCGCGGGCACAGATCCAGTCGGCGCACATCCAGTTCCCGTCGACGAGCCGAAGAAGTCGGTCGGCCCGGCCAGCGCCGTCATCGCGATCGAGGACACCGACCACGCGGCGGGCTACACCAACGCCGCCGGTGACGTGAGCGACCGCACCTTCCGCACCGACACCGTCGCCTGGACCAACATCCCCGAGTGGCCCGAGGCCCAGGTCGCCGGCCCCGACCAGCGCACCCCCGACCTGAGCGCGCTCGTGCAGGCGATCGTCGACCGTGACGACTGGTTCAGCAACAACGCCCTGTCGTTCGCCATCACCGGCTCCGGCGCCCGTACCGCCGAGGCCTACGAGGGCGCGAAGAAGGACCCGGCCGAGATGCCGACCCTCAAGGTGACCTACACCCTGCCCGAGGGCACGCACGAGGTCATCCAGGCCATCTCCGCCGAGAACGACGACGTCGAGCAGTATCGCGTCTCCGGCAAGATGGACCACGGTTCCTCCGACCTGGAGATCCCGTGGGAGAACACGACGACCGACCAGGTCATCGGCCTGCGCTACCCGAACCTGCAGGTTCCGGTGGGCGCGACGATCGAGCAGGCGTACATCCAGTTCACGACCGACGAGGTCAAGGCGTCCAAGAACGTCGACCCCTTCCTGGTCACGATCAAGGCCGAGGACGTCGACGACTCCGCACCCTTCGGTGAGGCCGACTTCGACCTGACCAAGCGCGCCACGACCGCCGCGGCCGCGTCGTGGGGCGAGGGCGTCCCCCTGTGGCTCATCGAGCAGGAGCAGGCCCGTTGGCAGCGCACCACCGACGTGTCGGCGGTCGTCCAGGCGGTCATCGACCGTGAGGGCTGGCAGGCCGGCAACGCCCTGTCGCTGCTGCTCGAGGGTGTCGGCACCCGCACCGCCGAGTCGTTCGAGGGCGGCGGCCCGGCCGAGGCCCCGCGCCTGCACCTGGTCTACTCGCTGCCCACCGAGGCGCCGATGGTCGACCTCGTCGTGTCGCAGCTCGACAAGCACGCGTTCACGATCTCGACCGAGGGCCTGCCCGAGGACGCCGTCGTGACGCTCACCGTGCTCGACAAGAACGGCAAGACCAAGGTCGTCACCGTTCCGGCCGGCACGGTCACCACGGTCCGCGTCGAGAACTGGGTCACGGTCGAGGCCGTCGCCACCGTCGGTGAGAAGGTCGTCGGTGAGGGTGCGGCGACCAGCCCGCACCGCGAGCTGAAGGTCAAGAAGTAGCACCACC
>CALMPQ010000286.1 GCA_937872005.1 uncultured Propioniciclava sp. | reverse complement strand
GTGACCTCCAGCCGCGGCCCGACGAGCGTGGTGATGGGCAGCTGGTTGAACCAGGACCGCCCGAAGTCACCGGTGGCCATGCCGCCCACCCATTCGAGGTACTGGACGCCGAACGGCCGGTCGGTGCCCAACTCGGCGCGCTTGGCGGCGAGCTGCTCGGGCGTGGCCCCGTAGCCGAGGATGACGGCCGCGACGTCGCCCGGCAGCGCCTGCGTGATCACGAAGATCAGGAACGACGCGGCGGCGAGGCTGAGCGCGAAGATGCCCAGCCGGGCCAGCAGCTGGCGCGCCACGACGGTGGTCAGGCCTTGGCGATCGTGGTGACGTCGAACGAGAGCGAGCTGTTGGCGTTCTGGGCCACGCCGGTCACGCCGTGCTTGGTCACGACGAGGTTCGGCAGGGCGAACAGCCACACGGCCGCGGCGTCCTCGGCGATCAGGCGGGCGGCCAACCGCATCTCGGCCGCGTACTGGTCCACCGTACCCTCGCCGGCCTTGGTGACCGCCTCCTGCACCGCCGGGTTGTCGTAGCGCCAGTAGTAGGCCGGGTTGGCGAAGGTGGTGAGGTCGCGCGGCTCGACGTGGGCGACGATCGTCAGGTCGTAGTCGGCGTTCGTCATGGCCGTGTCGATCCACTGGCGCGGGAACTGGAGTTCCTCGACCTGCACGGTGATGCCGACCGCGCCCAACTGCGAGGCGATGAACTGCGCCGCCTTGGTGGCGTACGGCAGCGTCGGCGGGCGCAGGCGCAACGTCAGGTTGGTCTGGCCGGCCTCGGCCAGCAGCGCCTTGGCACGCTCGGGATCGTAGGGGTACATCCCCGACAGGTCCTCGTAGTAGGGGTCGGTCGGCACGGCCATGGAGCCGATCAGGGTGCCCTTGCCGTTCCAGACGGTGTCGAGCAGCGCCTGGCGGTTGATCGCCAGGGTGATGGCCTGGCGCACACGCACGTCCTTCAGCGCGGGGTTGCCGGTGCCGGGCGGGACGCCCTCGGGCGCGGCCCCGTTGTTGATCGCCATCGTGACCTCACCCTCGGTGGAGCCCTCGATGACGGAGAACCGGCTGGTGTCGGAGAACTGCGCGATGGTCTCGGGCGCCTGCAGGTTCGAGATGATGTCGAGTTGCCCCGACAGCATCGAGGCGTTCATGGCGTTGGGGTCCTTGAAGTACCGGAACGTCACCTCGTCGAAACGTGCCGGCGTCCCCCAGTAGGACTCGTTGCGCTTGAGGGCGATGCTGTCGCCGGGCGTCCAACGGTCGAGGGTGAGGGGGCCCGAGCCCGCGGTGGTCGATCCGGCGTCGGCGAAGCCGGCCGGGTTCATCACGATGCCGGCCGCGCCGGCCATGTCGAACAGCCAGGTGACGCTCGGCCGGGAGAGGGTCACGCTGACGGTGCCCGGGTCGACGGCCTCGCTGGAGGCGACGACCTCCATCGCCTTCTTGAGCTTGGGGGCGGCGGTGCCGGTGCGGATGCGCTCGATGTTCTGCACCACGGCCTCGGCGGTGACGGCGCTGCCATCGGAGAACTTCGCCAGGGGGTTGAGCCGGAAGGTGTAGGTCAGGTTGTCGGGCGTCACGTTCCACGACTGGGCGAGCAGCGCCTTGAGGTCGCCGTCGGCGTCCAACCGCACGAGCGTCTCGTACACGTTGTAGAGCAGCGCCTGCGGGCCGGCCGCGGCGTCGGTGGCGGTCGGGTCGAGCGTCGCCGGCTCGGCGGTGGCGCCGATCACCAGGCTGCGCGCGTCGGCGGATGGGGCCGAGGTGGTCGGGGCCGGGTCGGTGCCGGTCGGGGCCGGAGGCTGCTGGCCGCCCGTGCACCCGGTGAGCACCAAGGCCACTGCGACGACGACGGCTGCGAGCCCCCGACGCACGGGGCGAACCCCCGCCGGACGCCTGTCTGACTTCGCCATGGACCCTCCCGATCACCGCTGGCAGCGAGCGCGCACAGCTTACTGCACGGGCCACCCACGGGCTCGATTTGGTACTCCCCGTGGCTTGGGGTAATGTAGTCCAAGCACCGCGGGGTGGAGCAGCTCGGTAGCTCGCTGGGCTCATAACCT
>CALMPQ010000285.1 GCA_937872005.1 uncultured Propioniciclava sp. | reverse complement strand
GCTTCGCCTCGGCGTTGTGCAGCCAGGTGCCCCACGGGTCGGACCAGCCCTCGACCCGGAACGTCCAGGCACCCTCGGTGTCGAAACGGACCCAGGCCTCCCACGGGTCGAGCCCGCGCGGCGCCAGGGGCGTCATGTCGTGGCGGGTCTCCTTGCCCGAAGGGTCGGTGACGATGACGGAGGCGTTCACCGCGTCGTGGCCCTCGCGGAACACCTTCGCGCGGATCGGGACGAGTTCGCCGACCGTTGCCTTCGCGGCGTAGGCGCCGCCCTCGATGACGGGGGAGACCCCGGTGACGGGGATGCGGCCGATGCCGCGCACGACCGTGGAGGTCAGGGACAGGTCCACCGGGACCGGCGTGAACTGGCTCGCGGTGGCGGGCTGCGTGGCCGCGGGGGCGCCCGTCGACGGGGCCGTCGTGGCGGCGGTGGACTTGGGCTGGGGCACGTTGCGCTGCGTCACGCCGCCCACGCTACTGCACCCCGCGCGTCACCGCCGACGTTCTGAAACGGGAAGCCGACTGACCACGGTCGCCTTCATCACGGCGACCGTGCGGGCGGGAACGACGACCCGTCGCCCGGGTGCCAGCGCACGCATGCGGAGCTCGTCGGGGGTGCCCGTGTGGGCGACGATCCGGTAGCCGCTCGACCACGGCTGGCCGGGCAGGGTGATCGAGATGGGCTCGTGCCCGGCGTGGAAGAACACGTAGAACGCATCGGTCCGGTCGGAGACGTACAGGCCGAGGCTGCGGCGTCCACCGTCGTGCCAGTTCTCGATGGTCATCTCGGTGCCGTGCTCGTTGAACCAGGCCGACTCGGTGCGGCCCAGGCCCTCACCGTGGTCGCCGACCACCTCGGCGCGGGACCGGAACTGGGCCGGGCGCAGCACCGGGTGCTTGCGGCGGAGGTCGAGCAGCGTGCGGGTCAGCGTCAGCTGGTCGCCCCACTCCTCGGTCTCGGTCCAGTGCACCCACGAGAGCGGCGTGTCCTGGCAGTAGGCGTTGTTGTTCCCGTCCTGGGTGCGGCCCATCTCGTCGCCGGCCGTCATCATCGGCATGCCCGTCGACAGCAGCAGCGTCGCCATCATGTTGCGCATGGTGCGGCGCCGGGCGGCGTTGATCGCCTCGTCCTCGGTCTCGCCCTCGTACCCGTGGTTCCAGGAGCGGTTGTCGTCGGCGCCGTCGCGGTTGCGCTCGCCGTTGGCCTCGTTGTGCTTCAGGTCGTAGGTGACCACGTCGCGCAGCGTGAACCCGTCGTGCGCGGTGACGAAGTTGACCGAGGCGGTCGCGGGGCGTCCGTCGTGGTCGAAGATGTCGGCCGAACCCGCCAGCCGGGTCGCCAGTTCCTCGACGCCGTGGACGGCGCCGCGCCAGAAGTCGCGGGTGAACCCGCGGAAGCGGTCGTTCCACTCGCTCCAGCCCCGGCCCCAGCGACCCACCTGGTAGCCATAGGGGCCCATGTCCCACGGCTCGGTGATCATGATGGCCCTGCGCAGGATCGGGTCCTCGGCGATGGCCTTCTTGAAGGCGTGCGACTGCTGGACGTGGTGCAGTTGGTCGCGGATCAGGGTCGTGCACAGGTCGAAGCGGAACCCGTCGACCCCCATGTCGTGCACCCAGGAGCGCAGCGAGTCCAGGATCATGTCCAGGACCCCCTCCATCGAGGTGTCGACGGCGTTGCCCGTGCCGGTGACGTCGTAGTCGTTGCGCAGGTCGGAGGTCAGTCGGTAGTAGCCGGCGTGGTCGATCCCGCGGAAGCTCAGCGTCGGCCCCTCATGGCCACCCTCCGCCGTGTGGTTGTAGACCACGTCGAGGATCACGGCGATGCCGGCGTCGTGCAGCGCCGAGACCATCTCCTTGAACTCGGTGACCTGCTGCCCGAGCGTCCCGGTGCTGGAGTAGGGGGCGTGCGGGGCGAAGAAGCCCAGCGTGTTGTAGCCCCAGTAGTTGACCAGGCCCTTGCCGATCGCGAACGGCTCGGAGACGAAGTGGTGCAGCGGCAGGAACTCCACCGCGTTGACGCCCAGCGACCTGAGGTGCTCGACGACCGCGGGGTAGGCCATGCCGGAGTAGGTGCCGCGCAGGTGTTCGGGCACCGCCGGGTGCAGCTGCGTGTACCCCTTCAGGTGCGTCTCGTAGACGACCAGGTCGGCCTCCGTGAGCGGGGTGGCGAGGGGCCGCGGCGGCGGGGTGTCGGCCACGACGACGCTCAGCGGCACCGACGCGAAGGAGTCGCGCGGGTCGGGCAGGTAGTTGGACTCGGCGGTGTGGTCGCTGATCGGTCCGGAGTAGTCGACGCCGCCGGTGATGGCGCGCGCGTACGGGTCCACGCGGAGCTTGGACGCGTTGAAGCGCTGGCCGGTCTCGGGGCTCCAGGGCCCGTGCACCCGGTAGCCGTAGCGCTGCCCCGCCCCCACCCCGGGCACGAACACCTCCCACACGCCATCGGTGTGCCGGACCAGGTCGTGGTTGGTCTGCTGGCGGTCGGTGTCGACCAGCGCGAGCTCGACGCGCGTGGCGCGCGGCGCCCAGAGGGCGAAGCGGGTGCCACCCTTCACCACGTGGGCGCCGAGGACGGCCGAGTCCTCGGGCCGAGGCAACAAGGGACGCACAGGATCACTTTCTGGGTTGTCCGGACGTGTCCGTCCGTGTGGTGTGGGGTGACGGGCGGACGCCCCATTCTGCCGCATCGAAGGAATGTGGTCCATTCGTGGGCTTCTACACTGAGCTGACAGGGAGGGTGGCATGTGAGCAGGCATTACTTCGCCCACGCGGCGTCGGCACCCCTGCGGG
>CALMPQ010000284.1 GCA_937872005.1 uncultured Propioniciclava sp. | reverse complement strand
TCTCGGTCGAGACCCACACGTCGGGGAGTTGCCCCGGCCGGCCCCAGACGGTGCAGGACGTGACGCCCTGCGGGGACGCCAGGCTCTGCAGACGGATCTCGAACTCTCGGTCGCCGATCTCGGCGTTGTAGGAGACGGTGCGGTGGTCGCGGTCCGTGGCGGCCCACTTCAGGCGGGCGTCGGGGTCGGCCGGCGCGTAGAGGCCGACCCCCGCATCGGCGAAGGCGTCCGCCCGAGTGGTGGTGTGGGCGCGCTGCGTGGCCTGCTCGACCTGCACGACGTACGTGGCCACCGACCCGGTCAGGACCAGGGTGGCCAGCACCCGGCTCCACCACCGGACCGGCAGGCCGGCAGCCAGCCCGATGACGGGCGCGACCGCGAGACAGGGGATGAGTGCGTCGCGGTAGTGCGGGGAGGCCAGGAGCCCGGCGCCCGCCACCGCCAGCATGACCGGGGCGAAGAGCCACCGGAAGCCGAGTCCTGCGGCGATGAAAGCCGTGGGGAGCGCGCTCACGCCCACCCCGATCGTGACGCCGATGACCACCCACGCCAACCCGGTGAAGTCGTTGGTCGCCGGGGCCAGCGCGAACCCGACCCGCCCACCGACCATGGCCCCGAGGAAGCCCATGAGGTACGCCGAGAGCAGGACGGGGGGAACGCGCCACCACAGCGACCGGGTGCCCTTCATGGCGCAACGGTAGGTCCCGCGCGTCCGGGCCCAACAGGGGCGGCCTCCTACGGGGGAGGCCCACCCCGGGACCGGGTAGGCTCTCGGCGTCCAGTCGAGGTGGGGGAGAGATGCGCAGGATCGGGTTCGACCGCGAGAAGTACGTCGCCCTCCAGTCGGAGCACATCGAGGCCCGGCGCGAGAAGTTCGGCGGCAAGCTCTACCTCGAGTTCGGGGGCAAGCTGTTCGACGACATGCACGCCTCCCGCGTGTTGCCGGGGTTCCTGCCGGACAACAAGATCCAGATGCTCGAGCGGATCGTCGACGACGTGGAGATCGTCGTCGTGATCAGCGCCCAGGACCTCGCGCGCAACAAGGTGCGCGCCGACCTCGGCATCGGCTACGACGCCGACACGCTCCGCCTGATCGACGAGTTCCGCGGCCGGGGCTTCCTCGTCGGCAGCGTCGTCATGACGCAGTGGAGCGACGACAACCGCCCGGCGAAGGCGTTCCGGCGCAAGCTGGAGCGGCTCGGCCTGCACGTGTTCCGGCACTTCCCGATCAAGGGGTACCCCCACGACGTCGTCAACATCGTCAGCGAGCAGGGGTACGGCCGCAACGAGTACGTCGAGACCAGCCGCGATGTCGTCGTCGTGACGGCGCCGGGGCCGGGCAGCGGCAAGATGGCCACCTGCCTGTCGCAGGTCTACCACGACCACCAGCGGGGGATCTCCTCGGGTTATGCGAAGTTCGAGACCTTCCCGATCTGGAACCTGCCCCTGGACCACCCGGTCAACGTCGCCTACGAGGCGGCCACCGTCGACCTCGACGACGTGAACATGATCGACCCCTTCCACCTCGCCGCCTATGGCGAACAGGTCGTCAACTACAACCGTGACGTCGAGGTGTTCCCCGTGCTCAAGGCGCTGTTCGAGCGCGTGCTGGGGGCCTCGCCCTACCTGTCGCCCACCGACATGGGCGTCAACATGGCCGGGTTGTGCATCAGCGACGACGAGGTGTGCCGCGAGGCGTCCCGCCAGGAGGTGATCCGGCGCTACTACAAGGCTCTCGTCCACGAGCGCCGCGAGGAACTGGAGCCGACCCAGTCCGACCGCCTGGCGCTCATCCTGGGCAGCCTCGGTGTCGTCAAGGAGGACCGCCCCGTCGTCCAGCCCGCCCTGGAGCTGGAGCGCCGGACGAAGGCGCCGGCGTCCGCGATCGAGCTGCCCGACGGACGCATCGTGACCGGCAAGACCTCCCCGCTGCTGGGCAACTGCTCGGCGATGCTGCTGGACGCCCTCAAGGCCCTGGCCGGCATTGACCCCGAGGTGAAGCTGCTCGCCACCGAGACGATCGAGGCGATCCAGACCCTGAAGACCAAGCACCTGGGCAGCCGCAACCCGCGCCTGCACACCGACGAGGTGCTCATCGCCTTGTCGGTGAGCGCGAACTCCGACGAGAACGCGCGGCGTGCGCGCGCCGAGTTGCACCAGCTCGAGGGGTGCGACGTGCACACCACGACCATCCTCGGGCCGGTGGACGAGGGGATCTTCCGCAACCTCGGGGTGAACGTCACCAGCGAGCCCGTCTACCAGCACGCGCGCCTGTACCGAAAGCGCTGACGCCCCGGGGAGGATGGGCCGATGGATCCCGTGGTGCTCGCCGTGGCCGCGGTGGCCGTCCTCGTCGGGACGGTGCTGCAGCGCGTCTCGGGGACCGGGGTCGGCCTCGTCCTCGCCCCGGGACTGACCCTGCTGTTCGGCCCGCTGCAGGGCGTCATGCTCACGAACCTGACCACGCCGATCAGCGCGTTCCTGATCATGCTCTCCGTGCGTCGGCTGGTGGAATGGCGGCACGCCGCGGTGATCGTCGCCACCGCGTTGCCCGGCGTGGCGCTGGGGGCCTGGCTGTCGACGGTCCTGTTCCACGGCGTGTTGAGCCTGGTCGTCGGCTCCGTCGTGCTGCTGGGCCTGGGTGTGGCCGTGTTCGCCGAGCGCCTGCCCGAGGTGTCGCGGCGTGTCGGGGTCGTGCCGGCCGGCTTCCTGGGTGGCTTCTTCAACGCGGTGGCCGGCATCGCCGCCCCCGCCATGGTGGTCTACTCGCGCATGACGCGCTGGGACCAGGCCCGTTTCGCCGCCACCATGCAGCCGGTGTTCCTGTGCATCGGGATCGGCTCGCTCGTCGGCAAGCTGGTCGGCGGGGCGTCCGTCGGGACGCCGGGGGAGCTGGTCGTCATCCTGCCGGGCCTGCTGGTGCTCGTGGTCATCGGGATCGGCCTGGGGGCATGGCTGGACCACCGGGTGTCGAAGGCCGCGGCGTCCCGGCTGGCGATCGGGCTCGCGGGCGTGGGGGGCGCGCTGACCATCGTCAAGGGGCTCACGGCGGTGCTGGGGTGAGGTGTGTAACACCGGCGCCCCGGCCGGACAGGACCATGGTGTGAACAGGTTTGCTGACGCCGAGCGGTTCCGGATCCTCTTCCGGGCCGCCCACCCCGACGTCCTGCGCTTCGTGCTGCGCCGCACCTCGCCCGACCTGGCCGAGGACGTCGTGGCCGAGACCTTCCTGGTGGCGTGGCGCCGCGTGGCCGACCTCCCGGTCGCCCTCGACGACGCCCGGGCCTGGTTGTTCGGCATCGCCCGCAACCAGCTCCTCAACGCACACCGGGGCGCACGACGCCAGGACGCACTGGCCGTCCGTCTCGCCGGCGCGGCAGCACTCGGCGGGGGAGTCACGCCCGATGCCGCCGACGCGGCAGTCGGACGCCTCGACGTCGCGCAAGCCTGGCACCGGCTCCCCGCAGCCGATCAGGAGGTACTTGCTCTCACCGTGTTCGAGCAGTTGACCTCCGGTCAGGCTGCGGCCGTCCTGGGGATCAGCCCGGGCGCGTACCGCGTCCGCCAGTCCCGCGCCCGAGCCGCGTTGCGCCGCCACCTCGGCGTCGCCCCGGCCAGCCCACACCTGGAGGAGATCCACCCATGAACACCACCCACGACCCCCTCGACGACGTCCTGCGCGGCATGGACGCCGCCCCGGCCACCCTGACCGCAGACCAGTCCGCCCGCGCGGACGCGCTGCTCGACTCGCTGGTCGCCGCGGACACTTCCGCGACCGTGCTCCCGCTGCGGCCTCGATCGAGGGTGGCGCGCTGGCTCGTCCCGGCCGCCGCGGCGTCCGTGCTGGCGGGTGCGGCGTTCGTCTCGCCCTGGAACCCGTTCGTGACCAAGGCCTACGCCGACTGGACCGCCGAACCGAGCCCAGTGCCCGCCGCCTTGGCCGAGAAGGTCGCCGACAATTGCCGCTCCATGCTGGGGTACGGCGGCACCGTGCAGGTGGCAGAGCAGCGCGGTGGCCACGTGTTCGTCGCCCTGCGCGGTGAGGACGGCACCGCCGAGTGCCTGGCGGACGCCGACACCGGCAAGGTCGGCGGCGGCACGGGCGGCAAGGGAGCGGAAGGCCCGCCGCTCGGCCCGCGGGAGGCGGAGGTGAACGGCGTGGGCGTCCAGAGCGGGAGCGGCGGCAGCTACGGGTTCACGCGCGGCCGGGTAGGTGGCGAGGTCGCTTCTGTGGCCATCCGCACCGAGGGGCGCACGATCACGGCCACGCTCGCCAAGGGTGAATACGTCGCCTGGTGGCCGCTGAACCGCACCGTGTCGAGCGAGCCCGCAGGCCTCGACATGCGCGTCGACGTGACCCTGGTCGACGGGACGGTCCTGCACGACCACCACTCCCGACCCGAGATGCGCCTGCCCGGGCCGACCGAGCTGGGTCGCGTGTCGGTGGGCGTCGGTGCCGGCAGCGGCGGCCCGTTCGGGTTCGCCGAGGGCTTGGTCGGCTCCCGGGTCGTGGGCGTGACCGTCCACTCCGAGGGGGGCGACACCGTAGCCCAGGTGCGCAACGACATGTTCGTGGCCGAGTGGCCGGCCGCCGAACCCGTGGCGGGCGAGTTCCCCGACGTCCGCTTCAGCGTCACCCTCGACGATGGCACGGTCCTGGCCGACGTCGTCCCGGTGAACGGCTGAGTGGAGGGGTGCTGCCCACGTCCTGGTGATCCACCCGTGGATCACCAGGACATTCCCTCGGTCAGATGTCGGACGCCCTCGGTCCGATATCGGACGCGAGCCTGACGGCCTGCCCACCCACCTCGACGACCTCGCCACCAACGAGTTGGCGCCCGCGCCGGGTCTCGACCTCGCCGTCGACCAGCACCTCGCCGGCCAGGATGAGCTCCCGGGCGTGGGCGCCCGACTCGGCCAGGTTGGCGAGCTTCAGGAACTGGCCCAGCCGGATCATGCCGTCGAGCTCGAAGATGTCCATGGGGCCATCCTGTCACTTCGCACCGCGCGCGCCGCGGCGCAGGTGTCGACGACGCTGGTCCGCAACGCCACCAAGGGCGTGCTCTGCCCGAGGCGACCCCGCGGCGTCCGGGCCACTGGTGGGCTGCCACTCGACCGTGCCAACCGGCCCGACCCGGCGTCGAGTGTCAGCAGAGCAGTTCCGGCTTTCGACCGACCCGGTCCGCAGGTACGAAGTTCTCGCCGTCAGAAGGTCGAAGGGGGACCGCCCACCGCCAACAAGATGTCATAAGGTGCATTATCGGACAGAACTCGCTCGCCGCCGGACTTGACGATCT
>CALMPQ010000283.1 GCA_937872005.1 uncultured Propioniciclava sp. | reverse complement strand
TCACGTCGCTGGGCACGTGCAGGTTGGTGATGCCCTTGTCGGAGTTCACCATCGCCAGCGCGGGGCCCTGGTCGAGCTCGACCTTGATCGAGGCGAGGATCTCCTCGCCGCCGCCACCGAGCGCCTCGAGCCCGGCGATCAGCGCGCCCAGGCCGTTGTTCGGCGACAGGCCGGCCGCGGCGATCTCGTCGCCGAATTGGGCGAAGGTGTTCGGGAAGAACGCCTTCACGACGTGGCCGAAGATGATCGGGTCGGAGACCTTCATCATCGTCGCCTTCAGGTGCACCGAGAACAGCACCCCCAGATCCTTCGCCCGGGCGATCTGCTCGGTGAGGAAGGCGTCCAGCGACGCGGCGCGCAGCACCGTGGCGTCGACGACCTCGCCCTGGAGCACCTTCAGGTCGTCCTTGAGGACGGTGATCTCACCGGCGTGGTCGACCAGCTGGATGCGGAGCGTGTCGGCCTCGGGCATGATCACCGACTGCTCGTTGGAGCGGAAGTCGTCGCGCCCCATCGTCGCGACCTCGGTCTTGCTGTCGGCCGACCAGGCGCCCATCGAGTGGGGGTGCTTGCGCGCGTAGTTCTTGACGGCCGCGGGGGCGCGGCGGTCGGAGTTGCCCTCGCGCAGCACCGGGTTCACGGCCGAACCCTTGACCGCGTCGTAGCGGGCCTTCGCGTCGGCGTCCGCGTCGCCGTAGGCGGGCAGGTCGTAGCCCTGCGCGTTGAGCTCGGCGATGGCGGCCTCCAGCTGCGGCACCGAGGCCGAGATGTTCGGCAGCTTGATGATGTTCGCCTCGGGGGTCTTGGCGAGCTCGCCCAGCTCGGCGAGGGCGTCCGCCTCGCGCTTCTCCTCGGGCAGACGGTCGGCGAAGGCGGCCAGGATGCGGCCGGCCAGCGAGATGTCGCGCGTCTCGACCTCCACGCCCGCGGTCGAGGTGAAGGCCTCGACGATCGGGAGGAGGGAGTAGGTGGCGAGCAGCGGTGCCTCGTCGGTGAGCGTGTAGATGATCTTGGCCATACGGACTCGAATCTCCCTTGAGTGTCCCAGTGGTGTCCACCGCAGCCTATCGGCTCGGGCCAACGTCGAGGCAACGGAACGGGCCCCCGCCGGTATGAGCGGCGGAGGCCCGTTCCACGTGATTCTGGCCGGAGATGTTGTGACGATTCCGACCGATGACCCGAAGGGAAGTGCCCCCCCACCCACGTCACCCGGGTGGAGCGGTGGACTGCAGACCACCGATGGCCACTTCTTTTCACGCCATCCCACGCCGCCCTCCCGGGCGATGTGTAGGGACATTCCTAGCGCGCCCGGGAAGCGCCACGCAAGCGCCCCGGCGTGTCGTCCACAGGGGAGCCGGGCCCTCCACAGGGGAGTCGTCAGACATCCACAAGCCATACCCACCCACCTGTGGAGAACCCGTGCCAGACTGGACCGGGTGAGCACCGAACGGCTGTTGCCACGCGCCCTTCCCACCGACGTCGGCGTCGACCCGCATGGCGTGCCGGCGTTCCTCGACGGGCTCGCGCGGCGCGGCATCGAACTGCACAGCCTGCACCTGCTCCGCCACGGGAAGGTGTGCGCCGAGGCGACGTGGGCTCCCCACCGTCCCGGGCACGCGCCCCTGGTCTACTCGTTGTCGAAGACGTTCACCTCCGCCGCGGTCGGGCTCGCCGTCGCCGACGGGGCGTTCGGTTACGACGACCGCCTCGTCGACCTCTTCGCCGACGTCGTGGACGCCGCGGGCCCCGTCGCCTCCCGCATCCGTGTGCGCGACTGCCTCGCCATGGCCACGGGACACACCCGCGACGACGTCTGGACGCCCCGGCTCGCCGCCCTCCCCGGACGCCAACCGTGGCGGTCGGCCCTCGCCACCGAACCCGAGGGGACGCCCGGCGCCACCTTCTGCTACAACCAGTTCGCGACCTGGACGCTGGCCGAGGTCGTCCGGCACGCGACGGGCCGGTCGGTGCACGAGCTCCTGGGGGAGCGTGTGTTCGCGCCCCTCGGGATCGCCGGCACCACGTGGGACACCGACGCCCAGCGCCGCGTGCTCGGGTTCACCGGCCTGCACATCCGCCCCGAGGCGATCGCGGTCTTCTTCCAGCTGCTGCTCGACGACGGCGTCCATGCGGGGGAGCGGCTGCTACCGGTCGAGTGGGTCACCCGCTTCCGGCAGCGGCACGTCGAGACCGGCCCATCCTGGGAGACCCCCGACTGGGCGCAGGGGTACGGCTGGCAGGTCTGGCACGACACCCACGGTGGGTACCGGGGCGACGGGGCGTTCGGCCAGTTCGGCATCGTGTTCCCCGGTCAGGACGCCGTGCTCGTCCTCACCGCGAGCACCGAGCGGATGCAGGAGGTCCTCGACGAGGTCTGGGCGAGCCTCCTCCCGGCCTTCGACCGGGACCCTGCCTCCGAGCCCGACGCGGCCCAGGCCGCGCTGGCCGGGCGGCTGGCGTCCCCCGAACTGCCCACCGTGTGGGGCGAGCGCGGGGGGCCGGTGCACCTGACCTTCGAGAACCGCACCAACCGCTGGCGGCTCGTCGACGACGCTGACGGCTGGGTGCTGCGGTGGGTCGACGAGTTCGGCGGCGACCACCGGCTGCCCGTCGGGTTCGGGCACTGGCGGCACTCCCGCATGATGTGGGGTGACCGCAGCCTTGAGGTCGCGGCGTCCGGCGCGTGGGTGGGGTGGGGGCACTGGGTCGGGCACGTGTTCGCGCTGGACGCCCCCCACAGCCTGCTGGTCCGCCTGCGGGACGACGGGTCGGGGCGCACCGAGTGGGTGGGGGGACGGCCGCTGGGCGCGGACTCACTCCATGGGCTGGCGGTGCGTCAGAGCTGACCGCGGGCCCAAGCGACGGCGGCCAGGATGCCGTCGAGCTCGGCCGTCGCGAGTTGGGTGGTGTCGCGGGCCGTGCGGACGATCTGGTCGAGTCGGCCCGGGGCGTTGGCGGCGGTCATCCCCGACGACAGGGACGACCAGGCGCGCTGGAGCTGTCGGCGTCCGCCCGGGTTCTTGACGTTCCTGATCGCGCCGTCGACCCGGCGCTGGACGGGCCCCAGGTCCACGGTCCGGGTGGGTGCGGCGGGCCCGGCGGGCGTGGTCGTGCGCGCCGGTGCCGGACGCTGGATGGCCGGGGCCGAGGAGGCGGGCGGCAGGGGCGTCCAGACGGCTTCGGGAATGGGCTGGGCGCTGGTGGGGTCGGCCGGCGCGGGCGGGGTGGCGGGCGTGGCCGTGGCCGGTTCGGCCACCTTGCCGGTGCCGACCGAGGCGTCGATGACCTGGTCGCGCGGGCGCAACTGCCAGCCGCCGAACGCGAGCGCCGCCACCATCACGGCCGCAGCTGCGATGGCCGGCCCACGGCGGGGTCGCGGGGTGGGGGTGGGCGCGACCGGGGTGGCGGCCACGGGGAGGACCTCGGTCTGCTCCCCGGACCGGATCCGGGCCAGGGTGTCGGCCACCTCGGACGCGGTGGGTCGTGCAGCGGGATCCTTGGTGAGCATGCGCGCCACGAGGGCGTCGAGGGCCGGCGGCACGTCGGGTCGCCGCTCGGCCAGGCGCGGGGGCTCGTCGGTGAGGTGGGCGAGCGCCTGGGCGACCGCCAGGTCGCGCGGGAACGGCGGCTGGTCCGTGAACAGCGCCACCAGCAGGCACCCCAGCGAGTAGATGTCGGACGCCGTGTCCACCTTGTCCCCGCGGGCCTGCTCGGGTGACAGGTAGGCGGCCGTGCCGGTGGTGAACCCGGCGGCGGTCAGGGTCTCGCCGTTGCCCTCGGCCAGCCGGGCGATGCCGAAGTCGACGATCTTGACGCCGGTGCCGTGGACGACCACGTTGGCCGGCTTGATGTCGCGGTGGATGATCCCGGCGCGGTGGGCCGACGCCAGACCACGGGCGACCGACTCCCCGACGGCCAGCCCTCGGTCCAGCGGGAGGGGGCCCGACTCGGCGACCACCTGGGCCACCGAGGGGCCGTCCAGCAGTTCCATGACGAGGTAGGCGACCCGGTCGTCGCGGCCGGCGTCGTGCAGCGACACGACGTGGT
>CALMPQ010000282.1 GCA_937872005.1 uncultured Propioniciclava sp. | reverse complement strand
GATGCCGGAGTCGCCGCCGGTGATCAGTGCCTTGAGGCCGGCGAGCCGGTCGCGGCCCACCCACGTCTCCTCGCCGTGGTCGGGGTGCGGGTCCATCCGGCTGGTCAGGCCCGGGGGCTGCTGCTCTTGGGCGGGGAAGCCGCCGTCTGCTGTGGTCAGGGATCGGGCGGTGCGGTCGATGGCCTCGAGATCGGTCATGTTTCCTTCCTACCAACCCCCGCAGGCTGGACAATCACCCGTGGGGGTGGCGCAGGGATAGGGTGGTCTCGATGGATCAGCAGGCCACACCCCAGCAGACGGACGCCGCGGCGTCCGACAACGACCGCCCCCTGCGGGTGGCGCTGTTCACCGACAACTACGGCCCCGGGCACTCGGGGCTGCTGTACGCGGTGCAGTTCCTCGAGGGCGAGCTGCTCAAGGCGGGCTGCGCGGTGCAGGTGGTCGCGCCGGCCTGTGACGGGCCGAACCCGTTCCGCGACGACCAGAACCGCTCGGAGTACCGGCTGAAGTCGATGCGCATCCCGCGCGTGCCCGTGGCTGTGGCCGATGGCCGCGGCTTCGAGAAGGCGCTCGACGACTTCGCGGCCGACCCACCCGACGTCATCCACGTGCACGGGCTGGGGGCCGTCGGCCTCCTCGGCGTCTGGGCCGCCGACCGGCTCGAGGTGCCGCTGTTGGTCACGTGGCACACCGACTTCGAGGCCTACGCCGACCACTACGCCGTGCTGACCCCGTTCGTGGGGGCCTACTACCGCCTGCTCAAGGTGGCCGCGCACGGCATGAAGCGCCCCGGCCTCCAGGACATGCGCCGCTGGCTGCGCGTCAAGTGGTGGAAGCGCGGCATGTCCCGCCGCAACGTCCTCAACGCGGCCCGCGACATGCTGCAGGCGGCCGACCTGGTCACCACCCCGTCCGACAAGACGGCCACCCGCGTGCGCGAGCTCGCCCCCAGCGCCCGCATCCGCGTGGTCCCCAACGGTGCGGACGCCCTCCCCCCGGCCCCGACCACGGGCAAACTGCCGCCCGCGGCGTCCGGACCCCGCATTCTCTACGTCGGCCGCATCGCGCCGGAGAAGAACATCCAGTTGCTGTTGGAGGCGTTCGAGTGGGTGCGTGAGGAGATCCCCGAGGCCGAGTTGATGTTCGTCGGCGACTGGAAGGCCACGGGCGGCCGGCTCGAGGCCAAGCTGGCGATGGCCCGCCGCAAGGGTGGGGTCACGCTCGTGGGGCAGGTGCCGCGCGACGAACTCGGCCCGTGGTACGCGTCGGGCGACGTGTTCGCGTTCCCGTCGCTGACCGACACGCAAGCGCTGGTGCTGCACGAGGCCGCGCACGCAGGGTTGCCGATCGTCTCGGTCGACCACGAGCTGCGCCTGGTCATCGACGACGGGGTGAACGGTGCGATCGCCCGGCCGACGCCCGAGTCGCTGGCGCGGCAACTGGTGATGCTGATCCACAAGCTGCAGGACCCGGCGTTCAAGGCCGCGGCCCAGGCCCGGTCCCGCGAGATGGCCGGCTGGTGGACGATCGCGAACCAGTCGACCGCGATCCTCGACCTCTACCGCGACCTGGCTGCGCGGCGTCCGATCGAGGACTCGATGAAGGCGACCCCGCCGGTCGGGGCCTGAGTCGTGGCCGGCGCTGCGTGCCCGTGCGGGACGGGGAAGCCCTCTGAAGCCTGCTGCGGGGCCATCCACGACGGACGCCGGCCCGCCCCGACCGCCGAGAAGCTGATGCGCTCGCGATACTCCGCGTACGCGTTGGGGTTGACCGGCCACCTGCTGCAGACGTGGCACCCGTCCACGCGACCGAAGACGCTGGAACTCGATGACGGGTTGGAGTGGACCGGGCTCGTCATCGAGGCGACCACAGGCGGCTCACCCTGGGACGACGACGGGACCGTGCGGTTCGCGGCCTCCTGGCGGCAGGGTCGCACCGAGGGCGTCCTGCGGGAGACGTCGCGGTTCGCGTTCCTCGACGGCGGCTGGGTGTACGTGAACGGGACGCTCCACGCTTGAGTCGCGTCAGCGGGCCGGGTCGGGGTCGCCCGCCAGCCGGCGGTGGCGGCGAGCCACCCAGCCGATGGCCGCGGCCGGCACGAGCAGGGTCGCGCAGGCGAGCGCGAGCCCGTGGTAGCCGATGAGCACGAGCACCGGCCCGCTGAGCATGGCGGCCGCAGCGCCGCCGTAGCTCATCAACGCGTCGGTGGCGCCCTGCAGGGGGACACGGACGTCGCCCGCATCCACGCTCGCGAGCAGCACCGACGCCGAGATCGTGGCCGCCGACCAGCCCAGGCCGAGCAGCACGAGGGCGACGGTCACCATGGTCACGTCGTCCTTCCAGCCGAACGCCAGCACGGCGGCCGCGCCGAGGGTGACGATGCCGAGCAGGGCCGTCTTCATCGGGCCGACGCGGTCGGCGAGCCAGCCGAAGACGGGGCTGAGTGCGTACATGCCGAGGATGTGCAGGCTGATCACGAACCCGATGACCGTCAGCACCTGGCCGTGGCCGCGCAGGTGCACCGGCGTCATGGACATCAGCCCGACCATGACGGCGTGCGCGGTGATGAGCAGCACGACCGCGAAGCGCGCCACGGGGTGCCGGAACGCCCAGCCCAGGGCGGCGAGCGAGCCGCGCGGACGGCGTCCCGTCTCGGCGGGGGGCGCCCACCCGGCGGGGCGGCGGTAGAGCAGGGTGGCGCTCAGGCCGGCCAGCACGAACGCGGCGACCGAGAACAGGTAGGGGCCGGCGAGGTCGGGCAGGCCCAGCGGGCGACCGAGTTCCGCGCCGGCGGTGCTCAGGTTGGGCCCGGCGACCGACCCGATCGTGGTGGCCCAGACGACGATCGACATCGTGCGTCCGCGCCGGGCCGGGTCGGCGAGTTCGGACGCCGCGTAGCGGGTCTGCAGGTTGGTCGCCTGGGCGGCGCCGAAGACGAGCAGGCCGACGAACAGGAGCCACAGGGAGCCCAGCCAGCCGGCGACGAGGACGATGAGGCCGCCCAGCGCGGCGATCGCGTAGCCCGTGGTGAGCGCGTCTCCGCGCCCGCGTCGGGTCGCAAGCGTCGCGAGCGGGACGGCCATCAGTCCGGCCCCCAGCACACTCAGCGCCTGGCCCACCCCCGCCAGCGCCGTGCCGCCGATGCTCTCGGTGAGGAGTGCCCCGACCGCGATACCGGACGCCACGCCCACCCCACCGAGGACGTTGCTGAGGATGAGCGCTCCGAGCGACCGGCGGGTGGACATGGGCGACAGGGTATCGCTGGGAGGATGGGCCCATGGACGCCTTGACGCGCGTGGCCCCGCCCGACGGGATGTTGCTGCACCGGTTCACCGTGAAGCCGCGGCACCTGGACGACTGGCTGGGGTTGTGGCCCGTTGAGGCGGCGGGTTTGCGCGATGCCGGGTTCGTGCTGCACCGACTGTTCGTCGAGACCGACGCCGAGCCCAAGGTGAGTCTGCTGCTGTCGGACGCTCGGGGCCGGGACGAGGTGCCCGTCGCCCAGCCGGAGGCCCTGGCGCCGCACGTGTTCCGCAACGGCGTGACGCGTCCGGTGCGATGCGAGTTGATGACCGAGGCGACCGCGGCGTCGGTGGCGGGGCGAATCGCGATCATGCGGCGCTACGCGATCGTCGGGGGTTGGGAGGCGTTCCTGGGGGTCTGGGAACGCATCGTCCCGGTGCGGGAGAAGTACGGCTTCCGGTGCCTCTTCGCGGTGAGCGACGAGCCGCACGACCTGTTCACGTGGGCGTTCGACTTCGCGGGTTCGTGGGCCGAGTTCCCCGAGGCGCAACGTGACTACTACCGCGACCCCGAGCGGGTCGCCCTCCGCGAGGTGTTCCACCACATGGCCGACTACTCGATCCACCCGGCGCGGCAGGTGCTGGTGTGAAGATGGCAAAAGTCCGGTATTCCGGCGGCTTGACCCCTCCAGGAGCTTGAGGAGGGGCCAAAACCCCGGGAAACCGGACTTTTGCCATTCAGGGGACTCAAGCCCCCAACTCCGCCTCCAGCACGGCGATGGCGATCTGCACGCGGTTCTCGAG
>CALMPQ010000281.1 GCA_937872005.1 uncultured Propioniciclava sp. | reverse complement strand
CGATCTCCCACCCACCAGGCCTGGCCCGCCTCACCACGTCAGATGCCCTCGGCAGCCCGCACGGGATGCCGAGGGCATCTGTCATGTCTGACGCGTCGGGGCGTGTCAGTCGCTGGCCAGCGTCGCGGACAGCGTGAGTTCCTTGCCGTCACGCACCACCAGCAGGTTCACCTGCTTGCCGACGGGAAGTCCCCGCACATGCCCCACCAGGGACAGCGCAGAGGTGGTGGCAGCACCGTCGATGCTGAGGATGTGATCGCCGGCCTTCACCCCGGCCCGCTGAGCCGGACTGTCGGCAACCACCGAGACGACCACCGCGCTGCGCACCTGTTGCGTGCCGCGTGCCGCGATGCCGTCAGCCACGGAGATCCCCAGTTGCGAGTGCCGGGCCCGGCCATCACGAATGAGCTGTTGGGCCACCATCGACACCTGGTCGGACGGGATCGCGAACCCGATGCCGATGCTGCCGCTGCCCGGGCCCAGCGTGGCGATGGAGGAGTTGATGCCGATCAGCTCGCCACAGCCATTGACCAGGGCCCCACCCGAATTGCCCGGATTGATCGGTGCCGAGGTCTGGATGGCATTGGTCACCGTCGCGACGCTCGGTCCGGCGCCTTGTTCGGAGGCAGCCACCGGACGGTTGAGGGCACTGACGATGCCGGTGGTCACGGTCCCCTCCAGGCCCAGGGGATTGCCCACGGCCATCACGGGCTGCCCGGTGCGCACCTTCGCGGAGGTGGCAATCCGGATCGGGGTGAGCTTGGCGTCCTTGACCGTGAGCACCGCCAGATCGGTGATCGGGTCACGACCGGCGATGGTGACCGGCTTGACGGTGTTGTCGGACAGGGTCACCGACACGTCACTGTCGGTGGCATCACCCACCACGTGGGCATTGGTGACGATGTGGTGGTCATCAATGACCACCCCCGAGCCCTCACCCACCGGACGGCCGCCGCTGGAGACATCCACCGACACCACCGACGGGCTCACCGCGTCCGCCAATGACGTCCAGGAAGGATCATCCAGGCTGCACGAAGAACCAGAATTGTTCCCCGACGGGGAACCGCTGGCGGCCGCTGACGTCGTGGGGGCCTTCGGACCAACCGGGTCCATCGGGGCGGTGTCACTACAGGCAGCAAGGGGAAGCAGCGAAACCATTGCAAGGGCGGTGACCGCCGAACGTGCAAGGCGAGGTTGAAGCATGGCAAAACTCCTGATGGGGTAGAGGGCTGTGGATGGGTTGCAGACGGGGCCGACGGATCAGGTCAGCTGTTCTTGGCCGCGCGCCACACGGCGATGGCGGCAGCGGCCTGCGTCGCGCCGATGGCCAGCAGCGTCATGCCGGCCCACAGGCCGATGGTGATGATAGCGGCGGTGTGGTCGATGACGAACCAGCCGCCGGCCAGGACGAGCAGCAGCCCGCCCAGGACGTGGAGCCAGCGGTGATCGGTTGCCTTGCGGGCCATCAGGGCGATGCCGGACACGATGGTCCACAGGCCGACGGCGACGGCGATGAAGGACAGGGTCAGGCCGGGCAGCAGCAGCACGAGCAGGCCGAGGGCGATGCCGATGACGCCGATGGTGCCGGCGACCCAGCGCAGCAGGCCGGTGGCGTGCCAGGCGCCGATCATCGTCGAGACGGACTCGACGAGCAGGAAGGCGCCGCAGAAAATGACCAGCGAGCGCAGGGTCAGGCCGGGCCACCAGATGAGCAGGATGCCGAGCCCGATGAGCAGCGCGGCGTTGAGCAGTTCGACGAGGGACAGGGTACGCAGGGTCTTGGTCATGGTGGTCTCCACAGGGTTGGACGGGATGTTCACGTCGTCCATTCCAGTGCTCGACACCCGGCGCAACCATCGGTGTCGACACCCACATGCGCAGGCACCGACATGCACCCGGCTGGGTCAGGGTTCGATGAGGCCCACCCGGATGGCGTAGCGGGTCAGTTCGAGACGGTCCTTCATCCCGAGCTTCCCCAGCAGGTTCGCACGATGCCGCTCGACGGTCTTGGGACTGATGAACAGCATCTCGGCGATTTCCTTGCCGGAGTGCCCTTCGGCGATGAGCTTGAGGATCTCCTCCTCACGCGGGGTCAGCAGCCGGTCGCCTTCGTGGGCCTCACCACGCTGGACGTACTCGCGGATGATGGTCGAGATGGCACCCGGGTACAGGAAGGGTTCCCCGCGCACGGCGGCATGGCAGGCGTTGAGCAGGTCGCGGTCGGCCATGGACTTGTGGACGTAGCCGGCCGCGCCGGTCTTGAGGGCCTCGAACAAGTACTGCTCGTTGTCGTGCATGCTCATGATCAGCATCTGGGTGGGCAGCTTGCGCTGGGAGACCTCGCGGGCCACCTGCAGCCCGGTCATGCGGGGCATGGTGACGTCCAGGATGGCCAGGTCGATGTCGCCGCGGCTGATCCGCTCGAGGGCCTCGGCCCCGTCGGCGGCCTCCGCGACGACGGTCAAGTCGGGCTGCGGGTCGAGCATCATCTTCACGCCTTGGCGCAGCAGGGTGTGGTCGTCGGCCAGCAGCACGCGGGCGACTCGGGTGGTGGGCGTGTGCATGGTCAGTCCTCCGGGAGGCTGTCGTGGGGGAGGGTACCCCGGTCGATGCGCAGTTCGACGCGGGTGCCGCCGCCGGGGTTGTCGGTGATGGTGAGCTGGGCGTTGATGGAGCGTGCGCGGTCGTGCATGCTGGCCAGGCCCGTGCCGGGGGTGGAGCCCTGCAGGCCGCGGCCGTCGTCGGCGATGACCAGCCGCACGGTGTCCTGGTCGCAGTGCAGTGACAGGGTGACGGTGCTGGCCTGGGCGTGTTTGGCGCTGTTGGTGAGGGCCTCCTGGGCGATGCGGTAGACGACCAGTTCGGCGGCCCAGCCCAGGTCGGGCACCGGCTGCAGGTCTCGGCGCACGACCACGCCGGTGGCCTCGGCGTGTGCGGTGGCCAAGGAGGTCAGGGCGGCGACCAGGCCCAGGTCTGACAGGACGCTGGGACGCAGGTCGGCGGCCAGCCCACGGACCTCCTGCAAGCTGGTGCGCACCGCCTCCTGGGCCATGGCCACCTTCTGCTCCTGGTCGGCGCCGTCCTGGATGGACTGAAGCAGCAACAGCGCATAGGTGAGGGTCTGGCCGATCTGGTCGTGCAGTTCCCGCGACAGGCGGGCCCGTTCCAGTTCCTGGCCCTCGATGAGCGCGGTCAGCGTCGCCCGTCGCTGGGACCGCAGGCGCTCCACAAGGTTATTGTGGGCATCGACGATGCTGTCCAGGTCGGGCATCTCCGGAACGGCCTGGATCGGGGCAGCGTCGTCGAGGTTGGGTGTCTCGGCGATCTGCCGCGCGACCTTCTGCACCGGGGCGAAGCCCCGCTCGATGGCGCGCCAGCTGATGATAGACACGATGATCACTCCAGTCAGGGAACAGGCGATCTCCCAGGGCTTGGGGGGCCAGCTGACGGTGAGTGGGGTTGCGACGATGAGCAGGTTCATCGACAGGAAGGCACCCGAGACCGTCGCCCAGACCCGCTGCTGCAGACTCATCGGGGGCTCCTCGCGGATGAGCCGCCCTCGGCGCCAGTGGTGGCCGGGGGACGGCGACAGGCCCTGTCGTGAGTCTGCAGTCTCGATCCTAGGGGTCCGGGACGGTCAGGGGGTCGGGTCGTGGTCGGCGACGACGGCCACCGGGGTCGAGGTCAGCCGCAGCAGTCGACGGCTCTCGGAGTTCTCCCGCTGGCCCCGGTAGTTCGGGCCTCGGCTACCGACCACGGTCAGGCTGGCTTCCAGAGCCTCGGCGAGCAGGGCATCGGCGGGTTCGTGGGGTGAGATCATGACGTCGTAGCTGGAGGGCAGCAGCTCGGCGGCGGCCTCGGTGAGGATGGCCACGGCACGGTTCCGCAGCTCGTCAATGTCCCCGCATCTCTCGTCGGCGACGACCACCTTGAGAGGCATCCCCGCGCGGCGGGCCACGGCGGCGGCTAAGCGGATCCCCGGCACGCCGGGCTCCTCCAGGTCCAGCCCCAACACGACGGGACGGTCGAAGGTGTTCCAGGTGGTGGCAGGGATCACCACCACCGGCCCGTGGGCCTCCTGCAGCAGGTCCTCGGCGACAGTGTCCATCACCGGGACGATCGGCGCATCGGCCCCTCGTGCTGGGATGACCACCATGGCCGCGGTGCGGCTGGCCTCGGCCAGGGCGGGGGCGAGCATGCCGGGTGCGGCCACGAGCTGGCCGCTGTCAGCAAGCAGGGTGCGGATGCCGGTGGCGAGGTGGGGGGTGTGCAGGATCGTCAGGGGCCAGTCGCCAGCGCGGGCGATGTCCTGGGCCCACACGGCCGCGGCGATCGAGGCGGGCGAGCCGTCGACGCCCACCACGACGTGGTCTGTGCATTCCATCTGCGATGCCTCCTTGAGAACTGGGTCAGGGACAGGACCCGCAGGCTGCGGCCGGTCCGGGACACCTCCAGCTTCACCGGGTCTCGCGCGAAAGGCCACGGTTCACGGCCCGGATGGGCGTCGTCCCCCACACAGGTGAGTGCCAACCCCCAATTGCCTGCGAACTCCTTGACCTGCCCGGGGCCCGCTGCACACCATCGATGTGCACCGGATCCCAGCCGCCGGGCCGCAAGCCCCGCAGGCCGGGACCGCCCACGAACCACCCATGGACCACGACCCGCCACCGGCGCGGTCACCCTGACGAAGGAGCACTGATGGACACCGAGAAGCTCACCACGATGAGCCGGGACGCGGTCTCGGCCGCGATCCGCAATGCCCTGGCCGCCGGCAATCCGACGGTCGAACCCCAGCACCTGCTGCACGCCTTGCTGATGGTGCCGGAGAACTCCGTCGCGCCGCTGCTGGCCGCCGTCGGCGTGGACGCCGACCAGGTCGACCAGCGTGCCCAGGCCGCGATCGGCAAGCTGCCCTCCAGCCAGGGCAGCTCGGTGGCGCAGCCGCAGCTGTCGGGCGCCATGGCCCGGGTGCTCGCCGACGCCGAGATCCGCGCCGACAAGCTCGGCGACTCCTATGTCTCCACCGAGCACCTGCTCATCGCCCTGACCACCATCCCGTCGGAGGCCCAGACGATCCTCGTGGGAGCCGGCGCCACCACCGAGAAACTGGAAGCAGCCTTTGCCGAGGCCCGCGGTGACCGGCGCATCACCAGTCCGGAGGCCGAGGGTGGCGAGTCGGCGCTGGGCAAGTACTCCGTCG
>CALMPQ010000280.1 GCA_937872005.1 uncultured Propioniciclava sp. | reverse complement strand
GGACGTGGGGCGGTCCAGGCCGGCCATCAGCCGGACGAGCGTGGACTTTCCCGACCCAGACTCCCCCACGATGCCCAGGCGCTGGCCGGGCTCGACGGTGAGGCTCACGTCTTCCAGCGCGACAACGCTGCGGCGTCCGGTGGTGTACACGCGGGTGAGGCCACGGACCTCGAAGAGGGCGGTCATCAGGGCACCCGGACGTGGTCGGCGACGGTGGGCAGGCGGGTGCCGGGCTCCAGCAGGTCGAGGCGCGCGGTGGCGACGAGTCCGGCCGCATAGGGGTGCCGGGGGTCGTTGAAGACCTGGTCGGCGCTCCCCCGCTCGACGACGTCGCCGTCGAGCATGACGATGACGTCGGAACAGAGCTGCGACACGACCGCGAGGTCGTGGCTGATGAACAGGCAACTGGCGCCCACGGCGTCCAGCACCTCGTCGAGGACGCGCAGGACGGTGGCCTGAACGGTGACGTCGAGAGCCGTGGTGGGTTCGTCGCAGATGACCAGGTCGGGGCGGTTCACCAGCGCCATGGCGGTCACGACCCGCTGGCGCTGCCCGCCCGAGAGCTGGTGGGGGTAGCTGTCGGCAATCCGGGCGGGGTCGTCGAACCCGACCGCGCCGAGCATCTCCAGCACGGCGGTCCGGGCGCGGCCGGCATCGCGGTCGCGGTGGAGGCGGAAGGCCTCGGCGACCTGGCGTCCGGCGGTCATGGTGGGGTCGAGGGCCGTCATCGGCTCCTGGAAGATCATCCCCATCGCGTCGCCGCGCACCCGCGACATCGCACGGTCCGACAGGCCGACGAGTTCGCGTCCGCCCAGCTTGATCGACCCCGAGACCCGGGCGTTGTCGGGCAGCAATCCCATGATCGCCAGGGCGGTGACGGTCTTGCCCGAGCCGGATTCGCCGATGATGCCGAGCCGTTGCCCGGCGGCCAGCGTGAGGTCGAGCCCCCGCACCACGGGGGGCTTGCGCCCGAACGCGATCGAGAGGTCGCGCACCTCCAGCAGGGCGGTCATGCGACCTCCCTCAGCTTCGGGTCGAGGAAGTCGCGCAGGCCGTCGCCGACGAGGTTGAAGCCGAGCACGGCCACCGCGATCGCCAGCCCGGGCCAGACGGCCTGGCCGGGGTGGCTGGGGAGGTAGGTCTGGGCGTCCCCGAGCATGCGTCCCCACGAGGGCACGGTGGGCGGCGTGCCCAGCCCGAGGTAGGACAGGGCGGCCTCGGCCAGGATCGCCATCGCGAAGCTCACCGACGCCTGCACCCCGATGAGGTGGGCGACGTTGGGCAGCACGTGGCGCACCGCGATCGCAGGCACCGGGGTGCCCGACGCGCGGGCCGCCAGCACGTAGTCGGACGCCAGCACCGACAGCGCCCCCGCCCGCGTCACGCGCACGAACGCGGGGATCGTCGCGATGCCGATCGCCACCATCGCCGTCTCGGTGGACGCCCCGAACACCCCCGCGAGCAGGATGGCCAGCAGCAGGGCCGGGAACGCGTAGGCCACGTCGGTGGCCCGCATCATGGCCTCGGCACCCCAGCGCGGCAACCAAGCGGCGAGGATCCCCAACGGCACCCCCACCAGTGCGGCGATACCGACCGCGATGATGCCCACGTACAGCGCCGAGCGCGCCCCGACCAGGATGCGGCTGAACGTGTCGATGCCCATGTGGTCGGTGCCGAGCACGTGCGGCCAGCCGGGCGGTTGCAGGCGCGGGGCCGAGCCGACGGCGGTCGGGCCGAACGGCGTCCAGACGAAGGAGACCAGGGCCAGTGCGACGACGGCGACCACCAGCGCGAGCCCCACCCACAGCTCGGCGCGCTTCACGAGGACTCCCGGGAGCGCAGGCGCGGGTCGATGAACACGTAGCTGATGTCGACCAGCGCGTTGATCACCAGCACGGCGAAGACCAGCAGCATGGTGATGCCGCGCACGACGGCGAGGTCGCTGGTGGCGACGGCGTCCAGCAGCGCCGACCCCAGGCCGGGGAGCACGAACACCCGCTCGATGACGACCGCGCCCACGATCACCGAGGCGAGTTGCAACCCCAGCACGGTGACCAGCGACAGCGCTGCGTTGCGCACGCCGTGGCGGGCGAGGGCGCGCCACGTAGTCCAGCCGATGGAGCGGGCGGTGCGGTAGTAGTCCTCGGCCAGCACCTCGAGGAACGCCGAACGCACGTAGCGCACCAGCACCGCCGCCTGCACCACGCCGAGTGCCACGACGGGCAGCACCAGGTGGGACGCCCACCGCCCCGGGTCGCGCCCGATCGGGACGTAGCCGTTGGCCGGCAGCCAGCGGAGCATGACGCCGAACACGAAGACGAGCAGGATGCCGGCCCAGAACGCCGGGATCGCCATGCCCACCTGCGCGGCGGCCGAGGTGAGCAGTCCGGGCACCTGGCGGCGCTTGAGGGCGTTAACAGCCTCGCCCCGATTGAGCACCCGGCGCAACTCGTT
>CALMPQ010000279.1 GCA_937872005.1 uncultured Propioniciclava sp. | reverse complement strand
ACTCGGACGCCCCCGCCTCGGCACCACGCCGCCCAGGTGGCTGAGCCTGTCGAAGCCCTACTCCGCGTCGCCGAGCTCGACCTGCTTGCGCCAGCGGATACCCGCGTCGATGAACCCGTCGATGTCGCCGTCGAACACGGCGTCGGGGTTGCCGACCTCGTGGTTGGTGCGGAGGTCCTTGACCATCTGGTACGGGTTCAGCACGTAGGAACGCATCTGGTCGCCCCACGACGCCTTCACGTCACCGGCGAGCTCCTTCTTCTTCGCGTCCTCCTCCTGCTTCTTCAGCAGCAGCAGGCGCGACTGGAGCACGCGCAGGGCGGCTGCGCGGTTCTGGATCTGGCTCTTCTCGTCCTGCATCGACACGACGAGGCCGGTCGGCAGGTGGGTGATGCGGACCGCGGAGTCGGTCGTGTTGACCGACTGGCCACCCGGGCCCGACGAACGGAACACGTCGACGCGGATGTCGGCCTCGGGCACGTCGATGTGGTCGGTGGTCTCGATGAGCGGGATCACCTCGACCGCGGCGAAGCTGGTCTGGCGGCGGCCCTGGTTGTCGAAGGGGCTGATGCGCACGAGCCGGTGCGTGCCGCCCTCGACTGACAACGTGCCGTAGGCGAACGGAGCGCTGACTTCGAAGGTGACCGACTTCAGGCCCGCCTCCTCGGCGTAGCTGGTGTCCATCACCTTGGTGGCGTACCCGTGGCGCTCGGCCCAGCGCAGGTACATGCGCAGCAGCATCTCGGCGAAGTCGGCGGCATCGACTCCGCCGGCCCCGGCGCGAATGCTGATCACGGCGTCCCGCTCGTCGAACTCACCCGACAGCAGGGTGCGCACCTCGAGGGCCTCGATGTCACTGCGCAGGGATGCCAGCTCGCCCAGCGCCTCGGCGTGCGCCGATGCGTCCTCCTCCTCGGCGGCGAGCTCGACCATGATGCCGACGTCGTCGAGGCGGGTGCGGAGGTTGCCGACGCGGTCGAGTTCGCTGTTCAGCGCGGACAGGCGGGAGGTGACCTTCTGGGCGTTGTCGGGGTCGTCCCACAGGTCGGGGGCCGACACGGCCTCGGACAGCTCGGCGATCTCGGCGCGCTTGGCGTCGGGGTCGACGACCGCCTCGATGCTGGAGAGGGATCGATCGAGTTCGGCGATCTCGGCCTGGATGTCTAGGGCTGCCACGAGGGTCGAGTCTACGCCATACCGGTGGGCGCAGAGGGACTCGAACCCCCGACCCCCTCCTTGTAAGGGAGGTGCTCTAACCAACTGAGCCATGCGCCCGGCACGCCGCACCCCGTTGGCGGCGACGACGCCCCATTCTGGCAGAAGACGGCAAGCAACCTTTCGCGGGCCTGCTCCGTGTACGACGATGACCCACCCCGACCGGGGTGGCCCCACCACAGGAGGAACCCGTGTTGAACTGGGGGAAGGCACGCCGGGACGCGGAGTTCACGGCGTTCGTCGAGGAGTCGACACCACGGCTCGTGCGGTTGGGCGTCGGCCTGACCGGCTCGGGTGAGGCCGCCCGCGAGCTCGTCCAGGCGAGCCTGGTCAAGACCTATGTCGCCTGGCCGCGCATCCGCCACGACCAGGCGTATGCGTACACCCGCCGCATCATGGCCAACGAACGCGTGGACGCCTGGCGCTCCACCCGCAAGGAGGCCGTCTCGGGCGAGTTGCCGGAGCGGCCCTCCTCCCCCACCACCCGTACCGAGGACCATGACCAGCTCGTCCGGCTGCTCGGCACCCTGCCGGCCCGGCAACGGGCCGTGGTGGTGCTGCGGTTCTACGACGACCTCTCCGAGGCCCAGGTGGCCGAGGTGCTCGGGATCTCGGTCGGCGCCGTCAAGAGCGCCGCATCCCGGGGCCTGGCCAGCCTCCGCTCCACCCACGCCCAGCACGACATCACGGAAGCAGGTGCACGATGAACACCCTCGACGAGCAGTTCCGCGCCGACCTGGCCGAGGCCCTGGACGCCTCCGCCCACGACGTCGCCCCCTTCGACACGTCCTTGTTGGTGGACGCCGGGGCCCGGAAGGTCCGCCAGCGTCGGGCCGCCGCCGGGGCCGGGATGGCCGCCGGCGTGATCGCCCTGGCCGGTGGTGGCTGGGCCGTGCTCAACCAGCCCCGCCAGCCGCAGGTGGCCGCGCCGGCGCCCACGGTCACACCGGCCCCGATCCCGTCGGTCGCCCGCGACACCACGGCGCGCCTGGTGGTGCCCGGCGCGGAAGGCTCCTACGAGGTCACCATTCAGGCCGGCGACCCCCTCGTCGTCGGGTTCGCCCAGGTCATCGACGGCACCGTCTCGGGTGTGGAGAAGCGCCAGTTCCCGTCCGGCATGTCGCTCGTGGGCCAGGGCACGGTCGACGGACAGGTCGTCCTGGGCGTCGTGCCGCGCGAGGCGGTCCGGGTCAACCTCCTGGAGAACGGCAACGCCGGGGGCCATGGCGGCGTCGTCCTGGCGGACCTGCCCGGCACGGCCTGGAAGGCGTTCGGAGTGCGACTGGACATGGCACCCATGGCGGGCGAACCGATCACGGCCATGTGGTGGCGAGCGGACGGCACGCCGGTCAGCGACAACGGTGCCGGCCACGGCGCCACGATCCGCGACGGGGAGGACTCCCACCTCGTCTGGGCCCTGCCGGCGGAGAACGCGGTGGGCCTCGACGGTCCCCACGGTGGGATGACCACGTCCCCGGGCAACGTCGCCGACGGGCGCATCACGGTCCTCAGCGGGGGGATGTGGGTCACGAACCAGGTCGACAACACGTACGGTGGCGACTACTTCTACGCGTTGATCGTGCGCGGTACGGCCATCGATGCCCAGGCAGCCTGGGACGACGACCGCATCGTCGATGAGCGGATCATCGAGCAGCCCTGGCCCGAGATGGACTCCACGATCGTGGTGGTGTCAGCCACGCTTCCGCAGCAGCATGGCCCCCAGCCCGACGGCGGCCCCATCGGGCTGACCGGGCTCACGTGGACCGACGCCGACGGCGTCCGGCAGGAGTGGAAGAACTAGCGGCGACCGGCGCGCGGGCGCACGATCTTCTGCGCCTGCCAGTCGGGTGACACCGAGGCGGGGCTGGCCAACACCAGTCCCGCCGTCGCCGTGCCCTCGGCGATGTCGGCCGGGTCGACGTAGCCGTCGCGGCCGATCTTGGGGGTCAAGAGCCAGATGTGGCCCTTGTTGGAGAGGTCACGCAGGGCATCGACGAGGCCGTCGCCCACGTCGCCGTCGTCCTGGCGCCACCACAGCAGCACGGCGTCCACGGCCTCGAGGGCGTCCTCGACCAGGTCGGCGTCGATCGCGTCCATGATCTCGTCGCGCAGCGACTCGTCCACATCGGAGTCCCAGCCCAGCTCTTGGACCACCTGCCCCGGCTCGAAACCCATGGTCAGGACCCCTGACCCACCACCCTGCTTACCGGGCACCGGCGTGCTGCCCAACGTAGGACACCCCCTCGAGATACGACATTCGTTGGCCCTAAGCGTGCCAGAGTACGGCGAAGCGCGCGAGACACGCCGTCAGAAACGGGTGTCCCGCGCGCTTCGACTCGTGTGTCAGGACTCGCCCCCGGCGTTGCCGGACGTGCCCGCGGTGACGTCGAGCAGGCGGTACTTCTCGGCCGCCTGACCGGGCCAGTTCGGGTCGACCTCGCCGCGTGCGGCGAGCATCTGCAGGGCCTTGACCACCATTGACGGGCCGTCGATGTGGAAGAACCGGCGGGCCGCCGCGCGGGTGTCGGAGAAGCCGAAGCCGTCCGCGCCGAGGGAGACGAAGTCGCCGGGCACCCAGTTGAGGATCTGATCCTGCACCTGGCGCATGTAGTCGGAGCCCGCCACCACCGGGCCCGGACGACC
>CALMPQ010000278.1 GCA_937872005.1 uncultured Propioniciclava sp. | reverse complement strand
CTCGAAGACGTCGCCGTCGGCCTCGGTGGCGAAGTACCCGTTCTCGCGGCCGGCCTGCGTGTACTTGCCGACCACTCGGTCGATGAGTTGGCGCAGGCTCTTCTCACGCACGTCGGTGCCGAGCGCGCCGCGGAAGTACTTGGTGGTGACGATCGTCGACGCGTTGAGGCTCCAGAAGTCGGGGAACTCGACGTCGCGCTGCTCGAACACGTTCTCGCCCGTCTTCCAGTTGGTCTGGACGACGTCGCGCAGCTCCCAGTTCACCTCGTCGTAGGGGTGCACGCCCTCGGTGGTGTAGACGCGGTCGATGGTGAGGCCCTTGGCCTTGGCCGCCGACCGGCGCGGCGCCTGCTTGGTCTCGGTCACAACTCTCCTCCTGGTGTGGTTCGGCGCGTTCCGCGCGCCGGCGGTGTGGTGGGTGTTCAGAACAGCTGTTCGGCTGTGGGTTCGGGCACGGACGCCTCCGCCCCGGATTGGCCCTCTGCCGCGGTCCGGCGGAGCCGGGCGATCTCGGCCTCGAAGTCCTCGACGGACTCGTAGTGCTTGTAGACGGACGCGAAGCGCAGGTAGGCGATCGGGTCGAGGTCACGCAGCGGGCCGAGGATGGCGACGCCGACCTCGTCGGCGGGGATCTCGGCCTGGCCGCTGGCGCGCAGCTTCTCCTCGACCTTCTGACCGAGCTTGGCCAGGTCTGCCTCGGTCACCGGGCGGCCCTTGCATGCCTTGCGGACGCCGGTGACGACCTTCTCGCGGGAGAACGGCTCGACGACGCCCGAGCGCTTCACGACCACCAGCTGCATCTGCTCCAGCGTGGTGAACCGCTTGGTGCAGGAGCGGCATTCCCGCCGCCGACGGATGGAGCTGCCATCCTCGGCGACGCGCGAGTCGAGGACGCGGGAGTCGGTGAACCGACAGTACGGACAGTGCATCGACCCCACCTCCTCTTCAGGCCGCACCGCTCCCCCGCTGTGGAGGAACATGTGGATGAACCGTTGACACCCTGTGCATCAATCACCACAACCTGTGGACGAAACACAACGGTGTAACTACTACATGTAGAGGTTAGGACGGGGTGGGACCACAATGCAAGCCCTGCGACCGGACACGCCGTCGGGTCGGCATGTCGCCCGGCTCACCCGCCGACCAGGGCGACGACAGGGGCGTTGCTCACGGCCAGGAAGGCGTTCACCAGCGTGGTCACCATGACCCCGGTGACGATCACGACGAGGGCCAACATCACGGCGATCCCCCGGTCGGTCCACACCAGTCGGGTCGCCGGGGCTGCCGGTGCGCCGACCGGCACAAGGGCGGCGGGCCGCTCCACGTCACAGGCGCGAACCTGAGTGGAACCCCACGACGCCTGGATGCGCGCGGCATCACGGTGGGGCGCCACCGTCACGTGGGCAGACGCGGCGCGTGCGGCACGCACCCGACGGACGCGCAGGTCGGAAGCCGAGGTGTACTCCAGCAGCTGGGCGGTCATCGTGACTCCTTCTTCGAACGTCTGTTCGATCAGTATTGTCGAACGACTGTTTGAATGCAAGCGCCAATCGCACAATCGTTCGACCCGTGTTGCGGTCACTCCAGACCCTCCCAGCCGCCTCTGACATTTCTTGCGCCGCACCTCGCCCGCACCTCGCCCGCACCCCGCCCCACCACGCCTACCGTGCGACAAACCTGAGTGATGGGTCTGCCCGAAATCGGGGAGTCTCGTCACTCGGGTGTCGCACGGGGTCCAGAGGGCGCACTCTGGCATGCCGCACGCGTTCGAACACGCCCGAACAGGTGTTTGATTGGCGCGTTCGATTGCCCTACCGTTGACGCATGGCGACTACGGACGACAGGCGGCGCGGCAGGAACCGACCCGCCATCCCCAAGCAGACCCGGCGCGGCCGGCCCACCGATGACGACATCGCTGAGATCGCGAAGGTGCGGCAGCTCTCCGACACCGGGCACGACGCCCACGGGCTGACGATCCGTCAGCGGCTCATCCTCGAGACGATCAAGGATGCGCTGGAGACCCGTGGCTACCCGCCGACCATCCGTGAGATGGGTGACGCGGTGGGGCTGGCGTCCCCGAGCAGCGTCACCCACCAGCTCAAGGTGCTTGAGGGCAAGGGCTTCCTCTCCCGTGACCCGAAGCGCCCCCGCGCGCTCATGGTGCATCTCCCCGACAGCGACGGCCCGGCTTACGTCCAGCAGCCGGCCACCGCGGAGGCCGAGCCCGCGGCGTCCGGCTATGGGGAGGACGTGCACGTCTCGCGCGCGGTCAACGTGCCGATGGTGGGCCGCATCGCGGCCGGTGGGCCGATCCTGGCCGAGGAGCGGGTCGAGGACGTGTTCCCGCTCCCCCGCGACTTGGTCGGCGACGGCACCCTCTTCCTGCTCGAGGTCAAGGGCGACTCGATGATCAACGCCGCGATCTGCGAGGGGGACTACGTCGTCGTCCGCCAACAGCCCGACGCCAACAATGGCGACATCGTGGCGGCGATGATCGACGGCGAGGCGACGGTCAAGACCTTCAAGCGGACGCCGGGGCAGGTCTGGCTCCTCCCCCACAACGCCGACTACGCCCCGATCGACGGCAACGAGGCGACGATCCTGGGCAAGGTCACCGCGGTCCTGCGCCGCGTCTGACTCTGGCGCTCCCCCGATCGGACCAGACCATGGTCCCGTGGGGGGAGAACCATCCCGACCACCGGTCGATCCGCCCAAGGCGACTCCTCGTTACCGTTCCGGGGGTAACCCGAACTGTGACGAGGAGTTTCCATGTCCACACCCGGCGCGGCCGTCCGCACCGAGACCCTGACCAAGACCTACGGAAGCGGCGAGACGCTCGTCCGCGCGCTGGACGCCGTGAGCGTCGACATCCAGCGCGGCGAGTTCACCGCCGTGATGGGTCCGTCGGGGTCGGGCAAGTCCACCCTCATGCACCTCACCGCCGGCCTGGACGCCGCCACGTCGGGCCGTTCCTGGATCGGCGATGTCGAGATCACCAGCCTCGATGACAAGGCGCTCACGCTGCTGCGCCGCGAGCGCGTCGGCTTCATCTTCCAGGCCTTCAACCTGCTCCCCACCATGGACGCCCGCGCCAACATCGTGCTCCCCCTCAAGCTCGCCAACCGCAAGCCCGACGACGCGTGGTTCGACCACGTCGTCTCGGTCCTCGGCCTCGGCGACCGCCTCACCCACCGCCCCTCGGAGCTCTCCGGCGGGCAACAGCAACGGGTAGCCGCCGCCCGGGCGCTGATCACCAAGCCCGACGTCGTCTTCGCCGACGAGCCCACAGGTGCACTGGACTCGCAGGCCTCGGAGCAGTTGCTCACGTTCCTGCGCGCCTCGGTCACCGACCTTGGCCAGACCATCGTCATGGTCACCCACGACGCGAACGCAGCCTCGTACGCCGACCGTGTGCTCCGTCTGGCCGACGGGCGCATCGCCGCCGACGAACGCGCCGCTGCGCCCACCGGGCGGTGACCCGGTGCTGACCTCCCCACGCCGCCTCCTCTCGGCGGCCCTCGCCCTCGCCCTCGGTGTCGGCTTCATCGCGGCCGCGCTCATGCTCGGCACGTCGCTCGACGCGACCCTGCGCGCCGCCGCCGGTGGGGCGATCCGTGACGCGAAGGTCGTCCTCACCCAGGACAGCGACCGGTCCGACGCGCCGCAGCTCACCGACACGTATGTGGCCGCTGTCCAGGCGCTGCCTGAGGTCGACCGGGTGCGCCCCACCGTCTCGACGTACGCGATGAACATCACCCAGAGTTCGGGCCAGATGTTCGCGCTGCAGACCGTGCCCGAACTCAGCGACCGCACGCGCCTGCTCGACGGACGCCTCCCCGACGCCCCCGGCGAGGTGCTCGTCAACGAGGTCGCCGCCAACCTGCGCGGCTGGAAGCTGGGCGACACCGTCACCCTCGACGCCGAGAATCGGCACGACTTCACCCTCGTCGGCATCATCGACGCCGCCACGGACACGACCACCGACCCGGCCATGCCCCACGCGTTCCTGCGGATGGCCGACTTCAGCGCCCTCTCCGGACGCACGACCTACACCGACCTGTACGTCCACGGGTCCGGCACCGAGCACCAGGTCGCGGACGCCGTCCGCGCGCTCCCCGCCACCGCCGGCACGAACGCAGCCGTGCTCACCGCGTCGGAGGCGTCCGACCAGCGGGTGCGCGAGTTCACCCGCGGGTCGGAGCAGTTCGCCGTCATGCTGCTCGCCTTCGGCGCCGTCGCGGTGATCGTGGCCGGGCTGGTGGTCGCGAACACCTTCGCGATCCTGATCGCCCAGCGCACCCGCCAACTCGCCCTGCTGCGCACCGTGGGCGCGACGCGCGACCAGGTGTTCCGGACGGTCATCGCCGAGGCCGCCCTGCTCGGGCTCGTCTCCTCGCTCGTCGGTTTGGCGCTGGGTGCGGCAGCCGTCGCGATCGTCGCCCCGCTCACCCGCGGCAGTCACCTCATGCGCATCGACGGGCTCGCCCTCGCGCCGCGAGACGTCGCAGTCCCGCTCGTCGTGGGCGTGCTGCTGGCCGTCGTCGCGGCGCTCGTCCCGGCGCGCCAAGCCACCGGCGTCCCGCCGCTGGCCGCGCTGCGCCCCCAGGTCGCGACCGCGGTCGACCCGCGGGCCCGGCAGGGGCGTCCGGTCGCCGCGGTGGCGGCGGCCCTCGGGGGCTTCGCGCTGCTCGCCGTGGGCGCGGTCGTGTTGCCCGCCCGGGAGGTGTCATCCGGCCTCAGCGTGCTGGTGGGCATCGCGGGCGGCCTCATCAGCGTCGTGGCCGTACTCGCACTCGGACGCCGCATCGTCCCGTTCGTCGCCCGCGGGCTCGGCGCCGGGATGCGTCGCCTCGGCGGGGTTCCCGCCGAACTGGCCGCCGAGAACGCCGTTCGCAACCCCGGCCGCGCCTCGGCCACCGCGGGTGCTCTCCTCGTCGGGGTGACCCTGGTCACGATGATGACCGTGGGCGCCGCGACCGGGCAGGCGTCGATCCAGCGCGACCTCGATTCCCGGTTCCCGATGGACGCCCAAGTCAGCAGCTGGGATGCCCTGACCGATGCGCAGGTCGAGGTGGCTCGCACGCTGCCCGACGTGGCCGCAGTGGCGGTGCTCACCCAGAGCAGCGCCGAGGCGTCCGGTGGTGGGTGGCTGGCCCTGACCGGGATCGCCCCCGAGGAGGCGGGTGCGCTCCGCACTCCGGACGTGCTGGCCGGACTCGCCGACGGCGTGCTCGTCGTGGGGCCGGGGGCCAAGCTGGCCGATGGGTCCCGGGTGAAGCTGACCAGCGGCGCCTCCACGCTGGACGTCACCGTGCGGGTCAACTCGGGTGCGGGCCAGTTGGCCGCGCTCACGTCGGCAACCTTGGCGGAGTTGGCCCCCGAGGCCCACCGCTCCCTCGGTATGCGGTTCGTCGACGGGGCCGACCCCGTCGGGGCGGTCGACCGGATCGCCACCGCGCTCGGCGAGGCCGGTCCGGGCGTCGACATCATCTCGGTGGCCGACCAGCGTGTGCAGCTGCAGGGCGTCATCGACACGATCCTCCTGGTCGTCCTGGGCCTGCTGGGCGTGGCCGTGGTGATCGCCGTGGTCGGCATCGGCAACACCCTCGGCCTGTCGGTGCACGAGCGTCGCCAGGAGTCGGGCCTGCTCCGCGCGATGGGCCTGACCCGGGGCCAGCTGCGGGCCTCGCTCGGCTGGGAGGCCGCGCTGCTCGCCGCCGTCGCGGTCGTGCTCGGGTTGGTGCTCGGCGTGGTCTACGGCTTCGCGGGGGTGTCGTCCCTTGTCGCCTCCGACGCGACGGTCGTCCTGACTGTTCCGTGGGCTCGGTTGGCGCTCATCGCCGCAGCAGCGCTGCTGGCCGGGTGGCTGGCGTCCGTGCTGCCCTCGATCAGGGCCGCCCAGGTGCCGCCCGCGGCCGCCCTCGCACTCGGGGAGTGATCAACCGGCCAGGCGACGCAGGGCATTGACCGCGACCTCGCGGTCGGTGGTCGACCAGAAACCCGGCATGGAGGCGCGCAGGAACGACCCGTAGCGGGCCGTCCGCAGCCGGGGGTCGAGCATGGCCACGACCCCGCGGTCGGACACGCGGCGGATGAGGCGCCCGGACCCCTGCGCGAGCAGGAGTGCCGCGTGGGTCGCGGCGACCGCCATGAAGCCGTTGCCGCCGCCCAGCGCCACCGCCTGTTGGCGGGCCTGCAGCAGCGGTTCGTCAGGCCGCGGGAAGGGGATCTTGTCGATGATCACGAGCTGGCAGGTCTCGCCGGGCACGTCGACCCCCTGCCACAGGCTCAGCGTGCCGAAGAGGCTGGTCTCCGGCTCGTCGAGGAACCGGCGGGTCAGCTCCGAGAGCTGCGCGTCGCCCTGGCACAGGATCGTCATCTTGGGCAGCTCCGCGCGGCAGTGGCGCGCCGCCGCCTCGGCGTTGCGCTGGGACGCGAACAGCCCCAGTGTGCGCCCTCCCGCAGCCCAGACGAGCTCGGCGACCTCCGCGAGCGCCTCGGGGGTGATGCCCTCGCGGCGGGGGTTCGGCAGGTGCTGCGCGACGTACAGGATGCCCTGGCGCGCGTAGTCGAAGGGCGAGCCGACGTCGAGGGCGCGCCACTCCAGGCCGGAGCGTTCCTCGGGTTCGGTGTCGAGCAGCCGGTCCTTGCGGCTGAGCCCGACCGACGAGGCCACCGGCTCGAAGTCGCCGCCCAGCTTGAGCGTCGCCGAGGTGAGCACCGTCGTGGTGTTCGACAGGACCCGCTCGCGCAGCAGCCCCGCCACGTCGAGCGGGGCCACGACGAGCCAGCGGCCGAAGCGCTCCCGTTCACTGACCCACAGCACGTCGGTGGGCTTCAGCGCGCCCATCGCGTCGGCGACGTCGAAGACCTCCTTCGCTGCGGCGTTGGCCTGCTTGACCTCGGGGTCGTCGCCCTTGAGTTCGCTGACGACGGCGCGACTGACGTCGCGGATGCGACCCAGCACCGCGAGCACCGGGGACTCGGGGTCCTCGATCCGTTCCAGCGGGGCGGCCTCGAGCGCCTGTAGCAGGGCGTCGCCGAGGTCGAGGAACTCGATGGCGAGGTCGTCGTCGTCCACGTGGGTCATGGCACGCCGGGCGACCCGCTCGACCTGCTGCGGGCTCAGCTCGTGGGACGCCGCGCCCGTCACCCGGGCCGTCAACTCGTGCGCCTCGTCGATGACGAGGAAGTCGTGCTCGGGCAGGACCGTATTGCCGTGCATCGCGTCGATCGCCAGCAGGGCATGGTTGGTGACCACGAGCTGGGCGTTGCGGGCGGCCTCGCGGGATCGCTCGACGAAGCACTGGTCGTAGAAGGAACAGCGCTGACCGAGGCACTCCCGCACCGGCACCGACACCTGGGCCCACGCGGCGGCCGTGTGAGTGGGGGCGTCGTCGCGATCCCCGGTGCCGTCGGCGTCCAGTTCCTGCTGCACCCACTCGCGCAGGGCGACCACCTCGGCACCGACGACGGACGCCGCGTCGGCCTTCGCGGCGCGCAGGCCCTCGGCGAGGGTTTCACCGCCGAGCAGTGAATCCTGCTCGGCACCGGCGCCCTCGATGACGCGGTGCAGGCACGCGTAGTTGGTGCGGCCCTTGAGGATGGCGGCGGTGGCGCGGCGTCCTGTGACCTTCTCTGCGGCGTCGAGGGCGGCAGGGATGTCGGAGTTCGCCAGCTGCGCCTGGAGCGCCAGGGTTGCGGTCGCCACGATGACCCGGCCGCGTGGGTTCTCGTGCAGGTGCGCCAGCGCGGGTGCGAGGTAACCCAACGACTTTCCGGTGCCCGTGCCGGCCTGCACGAGCAGGTGTTCCCCCTGGTCGAAGGCGTGCTCGATGGCACGTGCCATCGTCACCTGCCCCTCCCGGGGCGCACCCCCGATCGCTGCGACGGCGGCGTCGAGGATCTGGTCGGTTCGTGAGGGCACCTTCCCGAGGCTACTTCACCGGCACGGCGTCCCCCGGCCGTGGCCCGCCGGGGAAGCACACGGACAACATTCGGACAACACCTACGGTGACGTAGCTGGGGGTGGGCTGCCTAAGTTCTGGGCCACCGAGAGGAGAACCTCATGCCCAGCCACCTGACCCCCGTCCCCCACCTCAACGGCGCCCAGACGTCGCTCCCCACCCGACCCGTCACCCCCACCGGCCCCGTCCAGCTCGCGGAGTTCGAGCACTGGGTCGAGCTGGTGCGGGCGGGGGCCGACCTCGATGCGGTCATCGAGAAGGGTGGCCGCTCCCGCCCCACCGTGACGAAGTACCTGCGCCAGATGCTGCCGCTCGAGGAGCGTGGCTGCCCCGATCCCCTGCTGCCCGAGCGTCTGCGCAACCTGGTCACCCAAGGGGCCCACGACTGGAAGCGTGCGATGTTGCTGACCCCCCCGGCAGCACCGATCCAGCGCATCGAGCGCAAGGGCGTGCCCGGGCTCACGAACGCGGACCTCGTCACGCTCGTCCTGGCGCTGGCCGACCGCTCCGGGTCGCGTGACCGCGACCTGTTCGAGGAGATCAGGGCGGAGGTTCGCCAGCGCTGCCTGGGCGACGACGTGCACGCCGCGCGTTGCCGCGAACTGGCCCGGGGCGGGCTCGACCTGGAACAGGCGGCCCGCTCGGCGTCGGTCTGGGTCGCGGACCAGCTCGCCCTCGAGGTGGGGTACGGCCACTCCGGCCCGTACGGTCGCGACCCGTGGCCCGTGCCGTACGACGAGTACGACGTTCGGTGATTGTTCGCTCGCTCGTCGCGTGATGTTCGCCCAACCCCGCCGCGAGGTGGCTAGCGTCATCGCATGACCCCCACCACCAAGCTCCGCGTCGCCGCTGCCTGCACGGCCGCCGCGCATCCCGGCCAGCGAGGGCGGGGCCGAGGCGTCCGCGTTGCAGGGGCGTGACAACCTCACCCACCGCGCAGGCCCGCGCTACGACACGGCCGACTTCTCCGAGCCGCCGGGCAACATCCGCGTCGACTACGTGCTGCCGAGCAAGAACCTGCCCGTGCTCGACGGGGGCGTGTTCTGGCCGGCCAGCACCAACCCGCTGTCGCGGTTGACCGGGGTGTGGCCGTTCCCCTCCAGCGACCACCGCCTGGTCTGGATCGACACCAAGCTGCTGCACCAGCACCGCTGAGGTGGTGTCGCGCCCGAGTCTTTGACGGTGCGCGCTCGCTGAGCGTCAAACTGGCCCCGGAATTTTTGACGGTCCGGGGCCATCCAGCGTCAAAGACCCGCACCCGACACCGCGGTCCAAGCACGCTCGCCTCAGG
>CALMPQ010000277.1 GCA_937872005.1 uncultured Propioniciclava sp. | reverse complement strand
GCCAGCAGCACCTCAAGCCCATCTACTCCGTCGGACGCCCCGACCTCGACCTGCTGCAGCTCATCGCCGAGCACGCCGACCTCGAGGTGGCCGACGTGGCCAGCCACGACCTCTACTGCTACGTCACCGAGCCGCCCGCCGTGTTCGGGCCGACGGGAGAGTTCTTCGCCTCCTCGCGTCTGGACAACCTCTCCTCGGTGCACGCCGGTCTCGTCGCCCTGATCGACTCCGAGTCCAACGGCGACATCACCGTCCTGGCCTGCTTCGACCACGAAGAAGTCGGGTCGGCGTCCCGTTCGGGTGGCGCCGGGCCGCTGCTCGAGCAGGTCATGCGCCGCCTGGCCGGCGCGCTCGGCGTCGAGGGTGACGGCTGGCACCGGATGCTCGCGCGCAGCTCGTGCATCTCGGCCGATGCCGGCCACGCGATCCACCCCAACTACCCGCACCTGCACGACCCCGAGCACAGGCCGCTCCTCAACGCCGGGCCGCTGCTGAAGCACAACGCCAACCTGCGCTACACCTCCGACGCCGCGAGCTCGGCCCTGTGGCGGCGCGCGTGCGAGGAGGCGGGCGTCCCGACGCAGGACTTCGTGTCGAACAACGCCGTCCCGTGTGGCAGCACGATCGGGCCGATGACGGCCGAGCGGCTGGGCGTCCTGATGTGTGACGTGGGCATCCCGCTGCTGAGCATGCACAGCACGCGGGAACTCGCCGGCGTCAACGACCCGGGCTGGCTCGCCGACGCGCTCACCGCCTACTACGCGGGCGCCTGATGGCCGACATCGGACAGTTCTGGGAGGACGCCCGCACCGCCGCCAAGCTCAACCCGCTGCAGGAATACTTCGGGCCGCGGATGTGGGGGAGCCTGCCGCCGGAGTCGTTCGCCTTCGGCGACACCCCGGACATGGCCGACGAGCTCGCGGCACTGGTGGTGGACGGCCACAAGACCGCCACCGCGAGCGCGCTGGCCGACTACGAGGCGGCGGGGGAGCCGCTCCCGCAGCGCGGTGACCTCTTCATCGTCGTGGATGGCCGCGGCGAACCCCGGGCTCTCATCCGCACCAAGACCGTGCGCGTGGTGCCGTTCGCCGAGGTGGACGCCGACCATGCGGCCGCCGAAGGCGAGGGGGACGGGTCGCTGGAGCACTGGCGGGCCGGGCACCGCACCTTCTTCGAGAAGACCATCGGCTTCGACGAGCAGATGCCCGTCGTCCTGGAGACGTTCGAGTTGCTGTACCCCTCCCGCTGGAAGCCCTTGTGACAGCCCCCCGGTGTGCAATTCGAGCTCACGAAACCATGCCTCCAGGCATGGTTTCGTCGCCTCGGAATGCACCCCGTGGGACGCGATAGGATCGCCTCTCGTGGCACTCACCATCGGAATCGTCGGGCTCCCCAATGCGGGCAAGTCCACGCTGTTCAACGCACTCACTCGCAACGACGTCCTCGCGGCGAACTACCCGTTCGCGACGATCGAGCCGAACGTCGGCGTGGTGGGGGTGCCCGAGCCGCGCCTGGCCGAGCTCGCGAAGATCTACGGGTCGGAGAAGCAGCTGCCCGCCACCGTGTCGTTCGTCGACATCGCCGGCATCGTGAAGGGCGCCTCGCAGGGCGAGGGCATGGGCAACGCGTTCCTGGCCAACATCCGCGAGGCCGACGCGATCTGCCAGGTCACCCGCGTGTTCGAGGACGCCGACGTCACCCACGTCGACGGCACCGTCAACCCGGGCAACGACATCGAGACCGTCACGACTGAACTGATCCTGGCCGACCTGCAGACGCTCGAGAAGGCGCTCGTGCGCGTCGAGAAGGAGGCGCGGATCCGCAAGGAGGCCAAGCCGAAGCTCGAGGCCATGCAGGCCGCCGCCGAGGTGCTGAACGCCGGCAAGACCGTGTTCGCGTCGGGCATGGACACCGAGTTGTTGCGCGACCTGTTCCTGTTGACCGCCAAGCCGTTCATCTACGTCTTCAACTGCGACCAGGACGAACTGGCCAACGAGGAGCTGAAGGCCAGGATGAGCGCGCTGGTCGCTCCGGCCGAGGCCGTGTTCCTGGACGCCAAGTTCGAGTCCGAACTCGTCGAGATGGAGGAGGACGAGGCGCGCGACTTCCTCGCCGAGATGGGCGTGGAGGAGCCGGGCCTCGACAAGCTCGCGCGGGTTGGCTACGACACCCTGGGGCTGCAGAGCTACCTGACCGCCGGGCCCAAGGAGGCCCGCGCCTGGACGATCCGCAAGGGTGCCACCGCGCCCGAGGCGGCGGGTGTGATCCACACCGACTTCGAAAAGGGCTTCATCAAGGCCCAGATCGTGTCGTACGACGACCTCGTCGCCGCCGGTTCCGAGGCGGCCGCGAAGGCCGCCGGCAAGATGCGCCTCGAGGGCAAGGACTACGTCATGGCCGACGGCGACGTGGTCGAATTCAGGTTTAACGTCTAACGTTATTGACGAGTGTCGTTATTCGCTGTCGCGAGTGTAGACCGCTTCATCTACTGAGGAGTAGACTGAGGCGATGGCCGACACGACTACGATCAGGGTGAGCCGCGAGACCCACGCAACGGTGGCGCGTCTCGCCGCGCAGCGCCGCGAGACGATTGATGAAACGGTTGCGCGCGCCCTTCGTGTGCTTCGGCAGGAAGCGATCGGGCGTGACCTCGCGATCCCGCTGACCGACGAAGAGACGACGTGGCTTGATGCTGACGCCGGGTGACATCGTCCATCTGGACTTGGGGACGCCCGCAGGCAGTGAGGCTGGACTGCAACGTCCAGCAGTGGTGGTGACTGCTGCTCGTGTCCTTCGCGGCGGTCCCAACGTGGTGCAGGTCGTTCCCCTGACGAGAACGGTCCGCGAGAGTGGGGCGACGATCGTGATCGAACCCGACCAGGCCAACGGACTCGGTGATGAGTCATCGGCGCAGTGTCAGCATGTGAGGCCGGTAGCGGTGACCCGAATCCGTGCCAAGACTGGAAATGTTGGCCCGGTGATCCTCAGGGAACTGCGTGAGACGCTGGCCCTCTTACTCGACTTCTAGCGCGAAGGGTCAGCGTGATTGCCATGGCTCAGGTTCAACGTCCAGCGCTGCTCGCCGTCGCCATCGGTGTGCCACCCCTGCGGATCAACGAGATCGCCCATGGCAAGGGCGGCATCACGGTCGACACCGCGTTGCGGGGGGTCGTGTGAATGATTGCTGCAGGATGGGATGGATCATCCGGGCCGTGTCGGGATGTTCGACGTCGCCCGTGAGACGCACGCCGTCGCGGAGGTGATCGGGCGGCACGTCAGGACGGTTGACGCCTTGCATCTTGCGACGGCGTTGTTGATCGGAGAGTCAGTGATGGTTGCCACCCATGACGTCACCATGAGAGCCGTGGCTGCGCATCTCGGGCTCGACACCGCCGATTCTGTTGGATCGGAGTGAGCCGACCTTCGGACTGACCAGAATGGGGGCATGGCCGACTTCGTCCTCCCTCAGCCGGGGCTCTTCGCGCTGGGCACCCCCGTGCAGACCTTCCTCGAGTTCGACCTGTTCGACCCCTCCCTCGCGACCGCCGAGGTGCTCGCGACGGTCCAGGACCTCGTCGCGGGCGTCAAGACGGGCCAGGGCTGCAACGTCGTCGTCGGCTTCCGGCCGACGCCGTGGACGCCCTCGCCCGCATCGCCGCCCTGGCCCACGAGAACAAGGGCTGGAACTACCACGGCAACGTCGACCTGACCGGCTTCACGGATGGAACCGAGAACCCGACGCTGGCCGAGGCGTCCGAGATCTGTCTGGTGGCGGACGGGCCGGGGGTGGGGGCGTCCCTGCTGTTGCTGCAGGAGTGGCGGCACGACCTGACCGCGTGGGCGGACGCGGGCACCGCCGTGCAGGAGCGGGCGATCGGCCGCACGAAGGCCGACAACGCCGAACTCGACCCGAAGCCGGCGGGTGCCCACAATGCGCGCACCGACCAGGACGTGGTGGGCAAGATCCTGCGCAAGAACATCCCGATCGGGGGAGTGTCGGATCCGGGCACGCTCTTCATCGGGCTGGCCGCCGACCAGCGCACCCTGCACACGATGCTGCTGCGCATGGCCGGCCAGCACGGCGAGCCGCGCGACGACCTCACGCGCTACACGTCCGCGCACACAGGGGCCTACTACGTGTTGCCCCCGGCCGAAGCGTTCCAGGTCCGTCGGTTGCAGGTAGATTAGTCATAAACACTAAAAAGAGGCATGATCGGTCCCGTGGAGTTCCTGACCGTCTTGTTCCTCATCGGCATCACCGCCGAGGCGATGACCGGCGCCCTGGCCGCCGGGCGCGAGCGCATGGACCTCTTCGGCGTCGTGATGGTCGCCGCCGTCACCGCGATCGGCGGCGGGTCGATCCGGGACGTGCTGTTGGGCCACTACCCGCTGGTCTGGGTGGAGCATCCGTCCTACCTCGTCCTGGTCTCCGCGGCGGCGGTGGTCACCGTGTTCGTTGCGCCGCTCATGCGGCACTTCCGCCGACTCTTCCTCGTGCTGGACGCCTTGGGCTTGGCCGTCTTCGCCATCTTCGGTGCCCGGGTCGCCCTCGCGATGGGGCACGGCGTCATCATCGCCGTGGCGGCCGCGGTCATCACCGGGGTGGTCGGCGGCGTCATGCGCGACCTGCTGTGCGACCGCGTGCCGCTGGTCTTCCGGCAGGAGCTCTACGCCAGCGTCGCCATCCTCGCCGCGCTCGTCTACGTGGCCCTCGTCACCCTCAACGTCTCCGAGACCTGGGCCGCCGCGATCACGCTCGTCGTCGGGTTCGGGCTGCGTCTGGCCGCGATCTGGTTCAAGCTCGGCCTGCCGGTCTTCGACTACCAGGCGATCGAACACCGACCGCGGTCGCGGCGCCGCCACCCGTGGAGCCGACGCCAAGCGTCGCACGAGGACGGAACGGTACGCTCCTCCTCATGGCCCTTACGCGTGAGCAGATGATCGAGATCCTCGCCGAGGCCGACCCGGTCGGGCTCATCGAGGGCGGTGCCCCGCGCGACGAGTACGCGGCCGAGGCCGACGAGATCCTGAGCCTGCGCGGCGTCCCGCAACTCACCGAGATCACGGGCATCTTCGGCGTCAGCTTCGGCGAGCCCGGTGCGTGCACGCGCGAAACCGCCCGCTGGATCGTCGACGAGATGGCGCGCCGCGCCTGACGACCAGCAGTCCGGTTGACCAGGACACCCCAGATTCGAACCATCCAGTCAAGCCCCGGTTTTCACCAACCGCTGTGCCCAGGTCAACTCCTCGCCCGGCGCGGGGGCCTCACCGAGCGCGTCACGTAAGCTGAAGGGCGCCCCCACCGGAAGGAACCTCCGATGCGCGCCACGACCGTCACCCCCCTCGAACAACTCAAGGTCGCCGGTTCTCTGGCCGCCGGCTTCGGCTTCGTCTCCTGGCACGCGCTCGTCCGCCGCGACCCGACCATGCAACTCTTCACCTGGTCCGGACGCCGCGACCGCTACGCCGTCTACGAGCGCATCCGTGCCCAGGGCCCGGTCGCCCGCAGCAGCACCGGTTTCTATGCGGTCACCAGCCATGCCGGCGCCGACCAGGTCCTCCGCAGCCGCGACACCAGCGTCGTCACTGAGGGCGGCCCGAGCGAGTCACTCGACTTCGACCTCTCCCTCCTCGAACTCGACCCGCCGGACCACACCCGGCTCCGAGCGCTCGTCGCCCCCGCCTTCACCGCGCGCCGCATGCGCGTGCAGGAGGACCGCATCCGTGCCGCCGTCGAGCGTTTCACCGACGAACTCACCCGCAAGCTCGCCGACGGTCCCGTCGACCTCATGGACGCCTTCGCCCGGCCCCTGCCCGTCCTCATGATCACGAGCCTGCTCGGCATCCCCGACGAGGAGGTCGAACCGCTCACCCGCTACGGCGACGCGGTCGGCCTGGCGCTGGACGGCGTCCAGTCGGTGCGCCACCACCGCGAGCTCAAGGAGGCCGACGCCCAGCTCCGCGCCCTCTTCCAGCGGCTCATCGACCGGCGCCGCACCGACCCCGGCGATGACCTGATCAGCCACCTCGTCGCCGCCGAGGCCGACCAGAAGGTGACCGACGCCGAACTGGTGCCGCTGGCGTCCCTGCTGTTGGTGGCCGGGTTCGAGACCACCGTCAACCTGGTCGGCAACGCCACCGCCGCGCTGCTCGACCGGCCCGACCTGTGGCGGCGCGTCACCGACGACCCGACCCTCGCCGAGGCGGCCGTCCACGAGACCCTGCGGCAGGACCCACCCGTCCACCTCACCGGACGCACGCCCACCCGCGACCTCGACGTCGACGGCACCACGATCCCGGCCGGCAAGGGCATGGTCGTGCTGCTGGCGGCCGCCAACCGCGACCCGGCCGTGTTCGAGCGGCCGGCCGAGTTCGACCTCGACCGCCCCAACCTGCGCGACCACCTCGCGTTCGGGTCGGGCATCCACCACTGCGTCGGGCGTCCCCTGGCCGAGATCGAGGGACGCCTCGCGCTCGAGTCGCTCGCCACCCGGCTCCCGGGCCTGGTGCGCGGCGGCCGCGAGACGATGACCACGGGCGTGGTGTTGCACGGCCGACGCAGCCTGCCGGTCAGATTGGCCCGCTGACGTATCAGGGAGGCCCATGGAGGACTCCTGAAGGGCGTCGCCGACCCCCGGCGACCCCAGCGAAGGGAACCCCTGATGCAGCAACCCACCCGCGGCGCCCTGCGCGTCGCTGCCACCCTCACGACAGGCCTCGCGTTGGCGCTCGCGCCCACCCTGGCCATGGCCGATGTCAGCCCCCGCAGCGTCGACCAAGCCGCCGACCCCGGCACGAGCTTCCAGGTCACCAAGACTGTCACACGCCTGCCATCGCCCCCAAGCCCGACATCGTCTTCGTCGTCGACGAAACCGGCAGCATGGGCCCTGCGATCGCCAACGTCCGGACCCAGCTCGGCGCCATCATGACGACCGTCCAGGCGGCCCAGCCCGACGCCCAGTTCGCCGTGACCTCCTACCGGGACGTCGGTGAGCCGCGCACCTTCGTCGTCGGCACCGACCTGACCGGCAACGCCGCCACGGTCCAGTCCGCCATCAACTCCCTGACCGCGGCCGGCGGGGGTGACGGCCCCGAGGCGCAGCTCAATGCCCTGTGGCAGGTCGGCGACGGGGGTGACGCGATCAGCTTCCGCGCCGACTCCACCCGCATGGTCGTCTGGTTCGGCGACGCACCGGGCCACGACCCGAGCAACGGCCACACCGAGGCCGACGCCACGGCGTCCCTGCAGGGTGTCGACGCGCAGGTGATCGGCATCAGCGTGAACACGGGCGGTTACCCCCTGGGGATCAACCAGACCGGGCAGGCCCAGCGCATCGTCGACGCCACCGACGGCGCGCTGTACTCCGGCGTGGCCTCCGACCAGGTCGCGGCGAAGATCCTCGAGGGCCTGCACAACCTGCCCGCCACCGTGACCGCCTCCACGACGTGCGATGCGGGACTGTCGGTGTCCTTCGACCCGGCCCTGCCGCAGACGGTCACCAGCGGGGAGTCGGTGACCCTGACCGAGACCATCACGGTCGCGGCCGACGCCCCGCAGGGCTCGACGCTCACGTGCACCACGGCGTTCCTCGTCAACGGCGTGGACGCCGGCGCCGACTTCACCCAGACCGTCAGCGTCCCGGTCAACGACGTCACCCCGCCGACCGTCACCTGCGGCCCCGGCGTCAACCCCGACGGCGTGACCCCGGGCGGTTGGAGGAAGGCCGGCTTCTACCAGCTGGTCGCCTCCGACAACCTGCCGGGCACGACGGTCACCGTGACGGACACGGTCACGGGCACCACGTTCGGCCCGTGGGACCCGGGCCCCACGTGAAGCTCACCCAGGCGGTCGGGGCCTCGGCCTCGACGGTCAGTGAGTTCCCGGGCGCCGTGGACTGGCACCTGCTGTTCGCCGGTGACGCCCTCGTCACCGCCACGGACGCCGCGGGCAACACCGCGACGGCCACCTGCACGGTGCCGCCCAACAAGTGACACCCACCCACCTCGATGAACAGTCGGGCCCGGAGTCTTTGCTCCGGGCCCGACCCGCGTCCTGCGTTCAGTCGTCGTCGAAGTCGCCGGCTATCGCTTGCGCGGCGAGGTGCTCGTTCTCGGCGGCCTCCCAGACCTCCTTGGCGGCGCTGAGGTTGAGCACGATGATGATCGCCCCGAGCACGATGTCGGGCCAGCCGCTCATGGTCAACCAGGTCACGGCCCCCAACGCGATGATGGCAACGTTCACCACCACGTCGTTGCGCGCCGCCAGGAATGCGGCCGTCGTCATCGAGCCGCCGTGGTCGCGGAACCGCGCCAGGATCAGCGCGCAGATGAGGTTCACCACCGCTGCGCCGCCGGCGGTCACCGCCAAAGAGAGCGGGTCGGGCGGCTCGGGGTTGCCGGCCTTCAGGAACAGGGCGACGCCCGCGGCCACGGCGGGCACGCAGATGATGACCGCCATCACCTTGCCCATCACCGACCGCCAGCGCAGGGTGAAGCCGAGGGCGACGAAGATCAGCAGGTTGACCGCCGTGTCCTCCAGGAAGTCGACCGAGTCGGCGAACAGCGACACCGAACCGATGCCGATGGCCACCCCGATCTCGACGAAGAAGTAGGCCAGGTTCAGGAGCGCGACCAGCAGCACCGCCCGCCGCAGGGTGCGGCGCAGGGCCGGGTCGGCGTCCGGGTCGAGGTGCACGTCGGAGTCGCACACGTCAGTACCTCGCCGCCCAGCTCGACCGGCGCGCCTCGGGGTCGTAGGCGTAGACCTCGCGACCCGACACCCACGTGCGCAGCACACGGTTGGCCAGTTCGAGGGGGTCGCCGGTCCACAGCACGACGTCGGCGTCCTTGCCCACCTCGAGCGAACCGATGTGGTCGGCCACGCCCATGACGCGGGCCGGGTTGATGGTGATGGCACGCAGGGCGGCTGCGGCGTCCATGCCCTCGCGCACCGCGAGCGCGGCCTGGGTGACCAGGTACTCGATCGGCACGACCGGGTGGTCGGTGATGAGCGAGACCGGCGAACCCGCGCGGTCGAGGATGCCGGGGGCGGCCAGCGACCGGTCGCGCACCTCCACCTTGCTGCGAGTCACGATGAGCGGCCCGTACAGCACCGGGATGCCGCGACCGCCGACCAGGTCGGCGATCTTCCAGGCCTCCGTGCCGTGGTCGAGCACGAGTTCGTAGCCGAACTCGTCGGCCATGCGCAGGGCGGTGGCGATGTCGTCGGCCCGGTGGCAGTGCTGGCGCCAGGGGATCTCGCGGTTCAGCACGCTGACGAGGGCGTCGTGGACGAGGTGGGCCTCGGCGTCGTCCTTGGCCGCGTGGTTGCGCGCCTCGGTGAACGCGCGGCGGATCACCAGGGCGGTGCCCAGGCGGGTCGACGGGGTCTTCTTCTGCTCGCCGTAGACGCGCTTGGGGTTCTCACCGAGGGCGGCCTTGAGGCCGGAAGGGGAGCGGAGCACCATCTCGTCGACGACGCGCCCCCAGGTCTTGATCGCGACGGTGAGCCCGCCGATGGGGTTGCCCGAACCGGGGTTGACGTTCACGGCGGTGACCCCGCCCATGACGGCGTCGTCGAAGCCCTGGTCGAACGGGTTGATCGCGTCCAACGCGCGGGCGGCGGCCATGACCGGGTCGGTCATCTCGTTGGTGTCCTGGCCCGCCCAACCCTCGCCCTCCTCCCACACGCCGAGGTGGACGTGGGCGTCCACGAAGCCGGGGAGGAGCCAGGCGCCGGCGGCGTCCACGACCTCGTGCCCGTCGGGGATGGTGACGTCGGAGCCGAGGGCGCTGATGCGGCCGTCGGTGAGCACGACCGTGCCGTCGAACGGCTCGGCCGTGACGGGGACGACATGAGCTCCGGTGATCGCGAGGTTCATGCCGGTGAGCCTATGCCTGCACGAACTCCCGGATGGCGGGCAGCTCGCGCGCGGCCTGGGCGAGCCCGCGCTCGTGGGCCGCCTGTAGCCTGGCGACGTTGCGTTCGCCGTTGGAGATGTCCATGCGGTCGGGGGCGAAGACGTACACCTCGCCGGCCCGCTCGAGTTCGAACAGCTCGTCGCGGGTGCTGTTGTAGCGCGACCAACGCGACAGGAGGGCGTCCGCAACCGCCGGGTGGCGGCGGAAGTGGCGCCGGTAGAACCACGGGTTGGTCAGGGGTTTCTTGGTGTAGCTGCGCTCCTGGGTGAGCACGACGACCATCTTGCGGTAGCCGGCTGCCCGCGCCGCGTCGATGGGGATGCCGCCGGTCCCGCCGAGGGCCCCGTCGACGTAGAGATCGCCGTCGATGTCGACCGGCGGCATGATCACGGGCATGGTCGAGGAGGCCTGCACGAACGACATCAGGTGCTGCTGGGTCTCGGTTTCCGCACGGCCCCAGCGCACGGTCGCCCCGTCGCGCGCCCGGAACCCCGTGATCGAGAACTCGGCCGGGTGGTCGAGGAACGCCTGGTAGTTGTAGGGCAGTGCCTCGTCCGGCGCCGACGTGCGCCGATAGATGTAGTCGGAGTTGAACAGCCCCTGCCCGCGCACGAACGTGCGCCAGCCCCCGAAGTTCGGGTCGGCGGCGAACGTCGTGAAGGACGCCCGAGCCCGCCAGGCGTCGCCCGTCAGGTAGTTGACCGTGTTGGACGCCCCCGCCGAGATCCCGGCGACGAACGGGAAGACCAGCCCTGCCTCGATGAGCGCGACCACGACCGCCGACGTGTACGCCGCCCGCATGCCGCCGCCCTCGAAGACGAGGGCGACGTCGGGCACGTTCACGACAGGGGTGGTGGGCACGCGGCAGATCCTACCGGGCCGGGGTCACACGCCCAGTTGCTGGCGGAGGGTGCGCGGACCGAGGGGGTCGGCGTCCGGGATGCGGGCCAGGAGGCCCCGGTCGGCGGACGCGATGGTCACGTCGTGCCCCGCCCACGCCTCGACCTGCGCCACGATCTCGTCATCACCGGACGCCGGGGCGTGCACCGTCTCGACCCGTTGGTCGGTGCCGGCCGGGACGCCGTCGCGTGCCCTGCCCTCCAGGACGAGCACCACCCGGTCGTGGGGGAGGGACGCCGCGACCAGCCCGGCGTGCAGGCGTTGCGCCGCTCCCGGACGGTCGGCCCACCACCCGTCGGGCACCGACCCGATGACGTTGGCCGCGTCCACGACGAGGACGCGCATCAGGCGGGGTGGTCGTCGTCGGGGTCCTCCCGGCGCACGAGCTCGCGGAGGCGCTGGATCGATCGCTTGGGGGAGGGTGGGCGCAGCTTGAGGTCGCTCAACCGGAAGTCGACGGGTTCGGGCAGCATCCAGCCCAGCCGGCGGGCGAGCAGGCCCAGCACCGCGCACGTGATGATGGACGCCGCCATCCCGATGTGCGGGTGGCCGAGGTGGAACAGGGTGAAGGCCTCGATGCTGCCGAGGACGCCCAGCGAGGCGTAGAGCGTGTTCCCGCCGAAGACGGCGGGGGTCTTGCCGACGAGCACGTCGCGCAGCATGCCACCGCCCACCGCGGTGATCACGCCCAACATGACCGATGGCACCGCCTCCAGCCCCAGCGCCGCGGCCTTGATCGTGCCGGTCGCCGACCAGCAGCCCAGCGCGAGGACGTCGGCGAGGGCGAGCATCCGCCGGGCGAGCGTGCCCTCCAGGTGCACGAAGTAGGCGATGACGGCCGCGATCAGGGCGCCGGACAGGTAGGCCGGGTCGACCAGCGCCACCGGGTAGCCCGAGCTCAGCAGGACGTCGCGGATCATGCCGCCGCCGAGCCCCGAGATGATGGCGAGCGTCGCGAACCCGACGATGTCGAAGCGGTGCGATCGGGCCACGGCACCCCCGAGGAGGCCGTTGGCGACCACCCCGGTCACATCGACGATGCGGAAGATCGTCTCGGCGTCCCAGGTCATGTGGAGATCATGTCACCCCAGCCCGGGGTGCAAAGTGATGCGGCCGTTCGCATGCGCCAGCATGCG
>CALMPQ010000276.1 GCA_937872005.1 uncultured Propioniciclava sp. | reverse complement strand
TGATCAGCGGGGCGGCCGCGCTCGGTCTGGTGGTTCTCGCCGCGACCCGGCCCCGACCACAGGCCCTCGACGCCGGGAACGCAGGCTCTCGGCGCTAGGAACGCGGGCTCTCGGCGCGCTCGATCGTCGCCACGATCGCCGGGCGCAGCTCAGCAGGGGTGATCACGCGGTCGACCGACCCGACCTCGACGGCGCGGTGGATGTTGTGCACCCCGTCGAACTCGCCCGCCACCTCGGAGATCTTCTCGGCCCGCACGGCGGCGCGCACGTCGGCCAGCTCCAACTGCAGGGCAGCCTTGTCCTCGGGTGCCGCGTCCCGCAGGCGGGCCTCCAGGTCAGCGACCCGGGCGTCGGACGCCGTCCGCTTGCCCACGTCGCCGGCGAAGACCACTGCGGCAGCGGGGGCCCCACCGATCACCGACGCGTAGGAGCCCTCGATCGCGAGCACGGTCATGTTCTCGTTCAGGGTCTTGGAGAACACCACGAACGCACCGCCGTGGTAGCGCGAGATCACCACGAACACGATGGGACCGTCGAAGTTCACGATCGCCCGCCCGATCTCGGCGCCGTACTCGAGCTGCAGGTTGCGCATCGACTCCGGTGACCCGTCGAAGCCCGACAGGTTCGCCAGCACCACGAGCGGCCGGTTGCCCGACGCCGCGTTGATCGCCCGGGCCACCTTCTTGCTCGACCGCGGGAAGAGCGTCCCCGAGGTGAACGTGTCGGGGCCGTCGGTGGGCGGGAAGCCCGCGCGCGGGACGGCCTGCGACTCGATGCCGATGACGCACACCGAGTGGCCGCCCAGGCGGGCGTCCATGACGACGGCGGTCTCGGCGTCGGCCATGCCTGCCCACCGCTCGACCCGCGCGTGGTCCTGGTCGCACACGGCCGCGATGACCGTGCGGATGTCGAACGGCTTCTTGCGGTCCGGGTTGTGATCGCGGGAGAAGATCTCCCCCACCGTGGCGAAGTCGGTGCCCACCGTGTGGGGGTAGGCCGACACGTCCCGGTCGACGGGGTCGGACGTCGCGGCCCGGCGCGGGCCCGACTCCCCCGCGGCGACGTAGGTCGCGTCGTAGTGGGCCATGAGGATGCCGAACGCCGCGCCCAGGTTCGGCGCCCAGTACTGCGCCTGGCCGTTGGGGCCCATGACGCGGTCATAGCCGCCGATGCCGAAGTTGTCCTCGGCCGACACGCCACCGGAGAAGTCGAGCGACTGCTTGCCGGTGAGCACCATGGCCGAGTCGGGCGTCATGACGAGGATGCCCCGCGTGTGCATGAGCATGGTCGCCTCGGCGTTCCAGTATGGCTGGGCGCCGACGTTGATGCCCGCGACGACGATGTTGATCTCGCCGCCGCCCTGGGTGAATTCGATGATGCGGCGCAGGGCGGCCGCGACCCAGTCCATGTTCTCGGTGCCCGAGTCCATCGAGATCCGCGCGCCCGAGGAGAGCGTGAACCACTCCACCGGGACGCCCATGGACTCGGCCAGGTCGATGGCCGCGATGACGCGCGAGCACTCGGCCTCCGCGACGGCGCCCAAGCCCTTGGTCGGGTCGCCCGACAGCACGATGCGGGTCACGCCCTCGGGGTGCAGCTCGGTCGGGGTCGTCACCTTCGCCACGATGAGACCGGCCGTGTTGCGGCCCGGCTCACGCGAAACCTCGACCAGCGCGCCCGACTCGTCGAGGTCGAGCTCGACCAGCGTCCCGCCCCGCCCGGCCAACGTCGCCGACAACTCGTAGGGGTAGACCAGTCCGCGACGCTTCGCGCGCATCACCTTGGAGGCGTAGTCATCCAGCGGCTGCAGCGGTTCGGTCGGCGGTTCGGTGACCGACGCCTGCACCCCCGCACCGGGTGCCGCGTGGAACCGGATCGCGACCGGCATCGTGCCCCGGCCCGGCAGCACGAAGCGGCCCTGGCAGAGCACCTCCTCGATGCCCGCGCCATCGCTCAAAGGCGTGATCTTGTGGCGCAGCGCCGCGATGTCCTCGATGTCGAGGTCGATCTCGGGCCAGACGTGCACCCAGACGTGGTTCAGGTCGAGCTTCGAGCCCGCCGAACCCCGGGCCGACCGCGTCCGGCGAATCGCCTCGAGGCAGTTCTCCACCGCCCGCTCGGCGTGCGGCAGGCCGATGAGGCGACCCTCGGCGTCCCGCACGGCGGCGAGCTGGCGCACCTGCGCCATCGCGACGAGGCGGCGGTCGGCCGGGTTGGACTTGGCGACGCACTCGAACAGCAGCACGTCCTCGGGTGCGGGGATGCGGACCACGTCGAACTCGCGCAGGCGCCACAGGTCGAGCTGACGGGCGGCCATCGGGTGCAGGCCGCGGATGCGCTCGTCCTCGAGCAGGACGGCCCCGGCGAAGCGGTAGCTGCGGTACTCGACCTCGCCGTCGGCGGTGCAGACGCCGACCGCGACGCGGCGGACGCCCGGGTCCCAGCTCCACGACGACAGCACGTCGCCGAGTTGCTCACCGAGCGCCTCGGGGTCGGGCAGCTCGTCGAAGAGCACGTACAGCTCGACGACCGCGTCGTCCCCCGGACGCCGTCGGCCCAGCTCGCCGACCACCACCCGCGACAGCGGGCCGTCCGTGCCCATCTCGTCGGCGGTGCCGATCGTGCTGATGAAGCGGGTCGGGCGCGACTCGAGGCGGTAGTCGGCGGTCACGACCGCGCGTCCGTCGAGGGCGAAGGAGGAGACGTCGGTGAGGTGGTAGCCGTCGTAGTACTTGTGCAGCAGCACCTCGAGCATGGGCTCGCGGTCGCTCACGCCTCGGCCGAGCCGGCGGGCCAGGTTGTTGACGGTCCACTCGGGGATCGCGGCGAGGCGGGCGATGCGTTCGGTGTAGTCGGGGGCGTCGGGGTCGGCGGCGAGGGCGTCCACCTCGGCGCCCACGCCCTCGAGCAGGGCGGCGCGCTCGGCGTCGACCAGGGGCTGGTCGAACCAGCGGAACCGCACCGACCGGGCGAGGTCACCGACGGCCGGGAAGCGCAACTGGGTGGCGCGGACGAGCCGCTCCAGGTGCGCCCGCGCCGAGGCGGCCCGATCGGCGTCGGGGGCGGGCTCGGTGATCCACCGGTCGAGGATGCCGAGGAGCACCGGCACGTCGGTCGCCACCCGCTTCTGGGCCAGAAAGATCCGGAAGACGGCCTCCTCCAGCTCGGGCGTCCGGTCGAGGGACTCGACACCGTAGTGGCGCAGCACGGTCGACAGGCGCTCGACAAAGGTGTCGGGCAGGCCGGCGCGGTCGGCGTCCAGCGTGGTGAGGAAGCGGTGGAAGTGCTCCCGGTCGGAGTGCACGCGCAGCTCGGTGCTGACCTGCTCGTTGATGGGCCGGTTGCGGTTCAGCACGGCCAGGTCGGCGAAGAGGGCGACCAGCGCGATCTCGCCCGTCAGCACGTCGCCACCCTCGGCGAGCACCTCGTCGCGCACGGCGAGGTAGCGGGCCAGCGTGCGCGCGCCGGGGTCGACGTCGTAGCCCATCAGGGTGGCGACGAGGTCCTCGCGCAGGCGCTCGGCGCGCGCTTGGGCGCTGCCGTTGGTGGGGGGTTGGGGCAGGTCGATGGACGCCGCGGGCTCGGCTTGGGCCTCCTCCTCACCCTCGCCGACCGGCTCGAGCCGGACGAGCGGGGCCATGGTCTCGACCTGGGAGCCGGTCATGACGAGGAGCTCCTTGACCCGGGCGGCAAACGGAGCCGGGATGACGGTCTCCATCTTCATCGACTCCA
>CALMPQ010000275.1 GCA_937872005.1 uncultured Propioniciclava sp. | reverse complement strand
CTCCGGACACCCCAACTCATCCACCACGAATGCGCGTCAGCGGATCGAGGCTCAGCACGGTGCGCCACGCCGACGAGATCATCGTCCTCGACCGCGGACGCATCGTGGAGCGTGGCACCCACGACGAGCTCCTCGCCGCCCAAGGGCGCTACGCGTTGCTGGCCTCCTGACGCCCAAATGGTGCAGTTCGATGCGACGTTTCCATCGCGCCAGCGATACAAGCGCCGCATCGAACTGCACACGGGGAACCCGGGTTAGGCTGGCCACCATGCGCACGGCCATCGACCTCGGTCTCGCCCGGGGCCACTGGATCAGCCCGCGCGCGCTCGCGTGGCCGAGCGACTCCCTCCCGGCCGACCTGGACCCCGCCGACCTCGACTGGACGCTGCACTGTTCCCCCGACGGCGGCATCGACCCCGAGCGCCGCGAGCCCTGGCCGTGGCGGACGATCCCGCTCCGCGTCGTCCCCGGCGGGTTCCCGATGCCGCTGTTCGACGAGCACCCCCACCTCAACGGGTCGATCGCGCTCATGGTGCCCGAGCTCCCCGACCTGGCCGACCTGCTGCGCGGCCAGGTCGTCGTCACCGTCGACCGGCCAGACGGGCAGCTGGTCGACGCGAGCGGCGTCCAGTTCGCCCCGCTGCTCGACCAGCTCTACCACGCCGCGCTCGACGCCACCCTCGGCGTCAGCTGGGCGGCCGGACGCCCCACGATCCGGGTCTGGGCGCCCACCGCCCACCACGTCGACCTCCTGCTGTGGGAGGTGGACCTCTCGCTGGAGGACGCCCCCGAGCGCGTCCCCCTGCAGCAGGCCCCCGACGGCACGTGGGCCGCCACCGGGCACGCGGGCTGGCGTGACGCCCGATACCAGTACGCCGTCACCGTCTTCGCGCCCAGCTTCGGCCGCGTCGTCGAGAACCGCGTGACCGACCCGTACTCGATCGGCCTCACGCTGAACTCGACGCACTCGCTCGTGCTCGACCTCGACGACCCCGCCCTGAGCCCCCAGCTCTGGGAAGACACCCCCATCCCGCCGCTCCGCCACCCCGTCGACCAGGTCGTCTACGAGCTGCACGTCCGCGACTTCAGCCGGGCCGACAAGACCGTGCCCGCCCACCTGCGCGGCACCTTCGCGGCCTTCGCCGTCGACAGCGACGGGACGCGCCACCTGCGCCGGCTCGCCGAGGCCGGCCTCACCTCGGTGCAATTGCTGCCGATCTTCGACTACTCCTCGGTCGAGGAGGACCCCTGCCGCCGCACCGCCCCCGACCCCGACCTGCTCAAGGCGGCCGCGCCCGACTCCGACGAGCAGCAGCGCCAGGTCGTCGCCGCCGGCCAGCGTCCGGCCTACAACTGGGGCTACGACCCGTGGCACCACCAGGTGCCCGAGGGGTCGCTCTGCAGCGAGGGGGCGATCCACGCCGGGGGGCGCGTTCGCGAGGCGCGGCTCATGGTGGGCGCCCTGCATGCCATGGGCCTCCGCGTCGTCCTCGACCAGGTGTACAACCACACCGACGGCGCCGGTCAGGGCGGCACGTCGGTGCTCGGCCGGATCGTCCCCGGCTACTACCACCGCCACGACGAGGCCGGCCAGATCGCCACCTCCACCTGCTGCCCCAACGTCGCCACCGAGCACACGATGGCCGGCAAGCTCATGGTCGACTCCGTCGTCCACTGGGTGCGGCACTACCGCGTCGATGGCTTCCGCTTCGACCTCATGGGCCACCATTCGCGCGCCAACATGCTCGCCGTGCGCGCGGCGCTCGACGCCCTCACCCCGGACTCCCACGGCGTGGACGGCCGGTCGGTCACCCTCTACGGCGAGGGCTGGGACTTCGGCGAGGTGGCCGGCAACGCCCGCTTCGTGCAGGCCACGCAGGGTCAGCTCGCGGGCACCCAGATCGCGACCTTCTCCGACCGACTGCGGGACGCCGTGCGCGGCGGTGGCCCCTTCGACGAGGACCCCCGCCGCCAGGGCTTCGCCACCGGCCTGGCCGGCGCCCCCAATGGCTTCGAGGTCAACGGCGGCCCCGACACGCAGCACGACCGCCTGTTTGCCTACACCGACATCATCCAGCTCGGGCTGGCCGGCAACCTCCGCGACTACTCCTTCCTCTCCGCACGGACCCACAAGCCCATCCGGGGCGACGAGGTGCCGTACAAGGGCGTCCTCGCCGCAGGCTACGCCGAGGCGCCCGACGAGGTGATCACCTACGTCGACGCCCACGACAACGAGACCCTCTTCGACGCGCTCACCCTCAAGCTGCCGGTCGACATGCCCATGGCCGACCGCGTGCGCGCCAACACCCTCGCCCTGGCCGTCGCCACCCTCGGGCAGAGCCCCGTCATGTGGCACGCGGGCACCGACTTCCTGCGCAGCAAGTCGCTGGACCGCAACTCCTACACCTCGGGCGACTGGTTCAACTACCTCGACTTCACGCTCACCGACAACGGCTTCGGCGCGGGCCTGCCGCCGGCGGCCGACAACGCCGACAAGTGGGTCTACATGAAGCCGCTGCTGGCCAACCCCGCCCTCAAACCCAGCCCGGCCGACATGCGCCTGTCCCACCAGATGTGCCTCGACCTGCTCCGCCTTCGGGCCTCCAGCCTGCTGTTCCGACTGGCCGACCCGGCCCAGGTGCGGGCCAAGGTCAGCTTCCCCGTCTCGGGGACGTGGGCCCAGCAGTCGGGCGTCGTGGTGATGGTGCTCGACGACACCCACGGCACCCCGGTCGATGGCACGTACTCCCGTCTGGCTGTTGTCTTCAACGCGAACCCCTGGCCGGTCCGCCAGCTCGTCCCGCCGCTGGTGGGCCACCCCTGCGGTCTCCACCCGGTGCTGGCCGAGGGCGCGGACGCGGTGGTGAAGGCGTCCCGCTGCGACGACGGCCAGTTCTCGGTGCCGGGGCTCACCGCGGCGGTCTTCGTGCAGCCACGCTGAGGCCGCCGGGACTACCCTGTGCGATGTCTCCCCTCGTCGGTGAGGGGTCCGATCCGTGCAGGAGGGCCATCATGGCCGAGAGCTTGACCCGCGCAGAACGCCTCGACCGGCTGCCGTTCACCCGCAAGCACACCAAGCTGCTCGTCGGCTCGGGCATCGGCTGGGCCCTCGACGCCATGGACGTCGGCCTCATCTCGTTCGTCATGGCCGCCCTCGGCGCGCAGTGGGGTCTCAAGCCCGACATGCTCGGCTACATCGCGATGATCGGCTTCGTCGGCATGGCGGTCGGCGCCTCGCTCGGCGGCATCCTCGCCGACAAGATCGGACGCCGAAACGTCTTCGCGCTCACCCTCGTCGTGCACGGGGTGGCGACCGGGGCGTCCGCGTTCGTGCCCGGGCCCGAGGGCGTCGGCATCATGGCGGCCGTCGCGATCCTCGCGACGCTGCGGTTCTTCGTGGGCCTGGGCCTGGGCGCCGAACTGCCCGTGGCGTCCACGTTGGTGAGCGAGTACGCGCCGCGGGCGATCCGCGGGCGCGTGATCGTGGGACTGGAGGCGTTCTGGGCCGTCGGCTGGATCCTGGCCGCGCTGCTGGGCTACTTCCGGATCCCGATCGACGCCAACGGGTGGCGCTGGGCGCTGCTGGTCGGCATCGTGCCGACGCTGTACGCGCTCGTCGTGCGGTACGGGCTGCCCGAGTCGGTGCGGTTCCTCGAGAAGAAGGGGCGCGTCGACGAAGCCGAAGCCGCCGTCCGCACGTACGAGGAGGCGGCCGGCGTCGCGGCGGTTCCCAGCCCCGACTCGGGTCACGTGGCGAACACGGCGACCGACTCGATCTGGGCGCCCCACTACCGGGTCCGCACCGCCGCGCTGTGGATCGTCTGGTTCTGCATCAACCTCTCCTACTACGGGGCGTTCATCTGGATCCCGAGCCTGCTGGTGCAGCGCGGGTTCCCGCTGGTGCGCAGCTTCGGGTTCACGCTGATCATCACCCTCGCCCAGCTGCCCGGCTGCGCGATGGCCGCCTGGCTCATCGAGGTGTGGGGACGCCGCATGACGCTGGCCACGTTCCTGCTCGGGTCGGCGGTCTCGGCCGTCGCGTTCGGCTTCGCGCCGACCGAGGTGGCGATCATCGTGGCCGGGTGCTTCCTGTCGTTCTTCAACCTCGGCGCATGGGGGGCCCTCTACGCGGTCGGCCCCGAGCTGTACCCGACCAGGGTCCGCGGCACGGGCACCGGGTCGGCGGCCGCGTTCGGCCGCATCGCCTCGATCATCACCACCTCGCCGTGGTTCGTGCCCGTGCTGCTGGCCGCGGGCGGCATCGCGCTGCCGTTCAGCGTGTTCGGCGTGGCGTTCCTGGTCGCCGCCGGCGCGGCGCTCCTGCTGCCCGAGCAGAAGGGCTTGGCGCTGGAGGAGGGCTGATCTGCCCGTGAGGCCGTGAGTGCGCAGGCCGAGGGCCGCCCCAACCCCTCGGGGACAAACTCACTCACGAGCGTGGGCCCGGGCCGTGAATGGGCCGATTTCGGTGACTACGCCACGCGGGTGAGTGAGTTTCTCCCGCAGGGGAGGGCCGGGCCCAGGGCATCGGAGCACCGACGCACCCCGGAGGGACCACGTTTGCGCGAAAGCCCACCCGGCCCCGGAATGCGTGGCATAGATTTGCACTCGGATACCCGTCGGGGAACCTGCTCAAGGACGACCAACGAAAGAGGAACGGCCGAACCATGTCAGAACTCACCTGGACCGATCTCGACCGCAAGGCGGTCGACACCGCCCGCATCCTGGCGGCGGACGCCGTCGAGAAGGTTGGCAACGGCCACCCCGGCACCGCGATCTCGCTGGCGCCCATCGCGTACCTGCTTTACCAGAAGGTCATGAACGGCGACCCGTCCGACGACCGCTGGCTCGGTCGCGACCGGTTCGTCCTGTCGGCGGGCCACAGCTCGATGACGCAGTACGCCCAGCTCTACCTGGCCGGCTACGGCCTGGAGATGGAGGACATCCAGGGCCTGCGCACGTGGGACTCCAAGACCCCGGGTCACCCCGAGTTCGGCTGGACCAAGGGCGTCGAGTGCACCACCGGCCCGCTGGGTGCCGGCGTCGCCAACGCCGTCGGCTTCGCCATGAGCGCCCGCCGCGCGCAGGAGATGCTCGACCCCGACGCCACCCCGGGCGAGTCGGTCTTCGACCACTTCGTCTACTGCATCGCCGGCGACGGCTGCATGCAGGAGGGCGTCGCCTCCGAGGCGTCCTCGCTCGCGGCGACCCAGAACCTGGGCAACCTCATCCTGTTCTACGACGACAACCGCATCTCGATCGAGGGCGACACCAAGATCGCCTTCTCCGAAGACGTCGAGGGCCGCTACGCCGCCTACGGCTGGCACACCCAGCACGTCGACTTCACCAACGGGTTCACCACCTACGAGGAGAAGATCGAGGAGCTCTACCGGGCGATCGAGGCCGCCAAGGCCGTCACCGACCGCCCGTCGTTCATCAAGGTCACCACGATCATCGGCTGGCCGCTGCCGAACAAGGCCGGCGACCACAGCGTGCACGGCTCGAAGCTGGGCGGCGAGGAGATCTCGGGCCTGAAGAAGGAGCTCGGCTTCACCGACGAGCCCTTCGCCGTCGACGCCGAGGTTGTCGACTACGCCCGCAAGAACGCCGCAGACCGTGCGGCCGCCGCCAAGGCCGAGTGGGAGCCCCGCTACCAGGCGTGGCGCGACGCCAACCCCGAGGGCGCCAAGACGCTCGACCGCATCCTGGCCAAGGAGGCCCCCGAGGGCCTCGACGACGCCCTGCCCGTCTTCGAGCCGGGTTCGCTGGCCACGCGTGCGGCGTCCGGCAAGGTGCTGAACGCACTCGCAGGCGCGGTGCCCGAGCTGTGGGGCGGCTCGGCCGACCTCGCCGGCTCGAACAACACCACGATGGCGGGCGTCGGCTCGTTCATCCCGTCCGAGCGCAGCAGCCACGACTTCGAGGGACGCCCCGGCGGCCGCACGCTGCACTTCGGCATCCGCGAGCACGCGATGGGCAACATCATCAACGCGATGGCCATGGACGGGCTGACCCGCCCCTACGGCGCCACGTTCCTGGTGTTCTCCGACTACATGCGGACGCCCCCGCGCCTGGCCGCGCTCAGCCACGTCAACCCGGTGTACGTGTGGACGCACGACTCCATCGGCGTCGGCGAGGACGGCCCGACCCACCAGCCGGTCGAGCACGTGATGAGCCTGCGCCTCATGCCGAACATCAACGTGGTGCGCCCCGGCGACGCCAACGAGACCGCAGCGGCCTGGGCGCAGATCCTGCGCACCAAGAACCAGCCGTCGGCGCTCATCCTGTCGCGCCAGAACATGACGACGTTCGACCGCTCCGAGGGCTCGGGCTTCGCCTCGACCGACGGCGTGGCGAAGGGTGGGTACGTGCTGAAGGAGGCCTCGGCCGAGCCGAAGGTCATCCTGGCCGGCACCGGCTCCGAGCTCGAGCTCGCCGTGAAGGCGGCCGAGCAGCTCGAGGCCGAGGGCATCCCGGCCCGGGTCGTCTCCCTGCCGTGCGTCGAGTGGTTCAAGGCGCAGGACGAGGCCTACCAGGCCGAGGTGCTGCCCGCCGACGTGCCCAAGGTCGTCATCGAGGCCGGCACCCCGATCGGCTGGAAGGACCTCCTGGGCGCCAACACCGAGGCCGTCGGACTCGACCACTTCGGTGCGTCGGCCGACGCCAAGACGCTGTTCAAGGAGTTCGGCATCACCGCCGAGGCTGCCGTCGAGAAGGCCAAGGCCCTGGTCGGCTGAACCCATCCAGCACCACCAACTGGACGCCCGCGCGGGACTCGCGCGGGCGTCCGGCGTCGTTGGCAGCGTTGCCAAGCTGTGACCCCAACGATTCGGAGCTGTCACCGTGCTGAATTAACATGTCGCGGAAGACTGAAGACCACCCAGGAGTGCCATGTCCGCTGACACCCAGTACCACGTCGCGCCCGAACCCCGACGACGGGGCGGCGGCGGGCGGCTGGCCGCCATCATCGCCGGCGGGGTGGTCCTGCTCGCGGGCGGCGCCTACGGTGCCGGTTACGCCATGGCCGGGGAGACCCTGCCGCCCAAGACGACCGTCGAGGGCGTCGACGTCGGTGGCCTGTCGCGGGCCGAGGCCGAGGCCAAGTTGTCGCAGGAACTCGCCGCGAAGGCGGAGGCGCCGATCTCGGTCACGGCCGGTGAGCACACGCTGACCAAGACCCCGGCCGAACTCGGCCTGGGGGTGGACGCCGCGGCCTCGGTCGCGCAGGCCGCCACCGGCAAGTCGTTCGACCCCCGGGTGATCTGGGACAACTTGACCGGTGGGCGCGCCCACGAGGCCGTGGTGACGCGGGACGAGGCGGGCCTGGAGGCCACGGCGTCCGAGTTGGCACAGCTGGTGAACACCGAGCCGACGAACGCCGAGCTCGCCCTCGTCGAGGGCAAGCCCCAGCTGACCGAGGGTGCCAACGGCGTGGCGCTGAACGCGCAGGCGACGCAGGACGCGGTGGCCGCCGCCTACCTCGAGCAGACCGAGGTGCAGGCCGTCGTCGAGGAGGCCGAGCCCGACATCACCACCGCCGAGGCCCAGGCCGTGGTCGACGAGACCGTGACCCCGGCGCTGTCGGCGCCGATCACCGTCACCGCGGGCGACAAGTCGTTCGAGGTCGCCCCCGACATGGTCGCCGCCGCGATGAGCTTCGAGGCCGTCGACGGGGGCATCAAGACCACGGTCGACCCCGACGTCCTGATGGAGCAGGCCAGCAAGGCCATGGCGGGCCTCGGGACGCAGGAGCCCAAGGACGCCCGGTTCACCTTCGAGGGCGGCAAGCCCACGATCGTCCCGTCGGTCGACGGCATGGGTGTGGGCAAGGAGGAGCTCGCCCAGGTGGTGCAGGAGGCGATGGTCAAGCCGACGGAGCGCGCCGCCACCGTGACCGTCTCGCCGCAGAAGGCCTCGTTCACCACCGAGATGGCCGAGAAGCTGGGCGTCAAGGAGATCACCGGCGAGTTCACCACCCACTTCCCGGCCAGCGCCTACCGCGTCAACAACATCGGCAAGTCGGCGGGCCTGATCAACGGGGTGTT
>CALMPQ010000274.1 GCA_937872005.1 uncultured Propioniciclava sp. | reverse complement strand
CTCGCCTCAAGACCCCCGTCGCGTGGCACGAGATGGGGCGCAACGAGGTCGAACACCCCGTCCGCCTCGTGTTCATGCTCGGCTTCACCAAGTCCGACGGGCACGTGAAGCTGCTTCAGGTCCTGCTCCAGAACCTTCAGGACGCCGAGTTCATGAAGGCCCTCTCCGACGCCGCATCGGCCGACGAGTACTTCGAGATCGTCCACGCCATGCGTGGCTTCGAAGACTGATCTCCCACCCCCACCACCCTCACCATCACCACCGATAAGGAAACGAAAAATGGCTGCCAAAGTTATCGTCGCGTGCGGAAGCGGCGTCGCCACGTCCCAGACCGTCGCCAGCAAGGTCAACCGCATGCTGAAGGAGGCCAAGATCGAGGCCCAGGTCGAAGCGGTCGACCTGAAGTCCGTCGATCGCTACCTCAAGGGCGCTGCCGCCTACATCACGATCGTGCGCGAGGCCAAGGAGCGCGAGATCCCCATGATCAACGGGATCGCCTTCCTCACCGGCATGGGCCAGGACGCCGAGTTCAAGAAGCTCGTCGACGCCATCAACGCGTTCAACGCCAAGGCGCGTTGATCCACGCCACCCGATTTCTCAAGGGATAACTCACCATGGAATTCCTCCAGAACTCTATCGACTTCCTCCTGTCGCTGGGCGCCGCGATCTTCGTCCCGATCATCATCATCATCGCGGGCCTCATCGTCCGGATGAAGGTCAAGGACGCCATCTCGTCGGGCATCACCCTCGGCGTGGCGTTCACCGGCATGATGATGCTGATCAGTTTCATGAGCGAGGCCATCACCCCGGCCGCGCAGAGCATGGTCGAGACGATCGGCGTCGAACTGCCGATCACCGACGGCGGCTGGACCACGATGTCGACGATCTCGTGGTCGTGGCCGTGGGCCTTCCTGATGTTCCCGCTGGTCATCGGCATCAACATCGTGCTCATCGTGCTGAAGCAGACCAACACGTTCAACGCGGACCTGTGGAACGTCTGGGGCAAGATCTTCACCGCGGTGGCCGTGTACTACATCACCGACAGCGTGGCCCTCGCCTTCGTCATCGCCGGCATCCAGGCCATCTTCGAGCTGAAGAGCGCCGACTTCCACCAGCACCGCATCGAGAAGATGACCGGCATCCCCGGCGTGACCGTCACCCACAAGATGGTCTTCCTCGCCGCCCCGATGTACCCGGTCGACTGGCTGCTGCGCAAGATCCCGGCGCTGAACACGTCCTTCAACGCAGCTGATCTCCGGGAGAAGGTGGGTCTCTTCGCCGAGAACCACATCCTCGGCTTCATCCTCGGCATCGTGTTCGGGTTGCTGGCACGCTTCGACGTCGCACAGACGCTGACGCTCGGCATCCAGGCAGCCACCGCGCTCACACTGTTCCCGGTGATCTCCAAGTACTTCATGCAGGCGCTGGAGCCGATCTCGGCCGCGGTGTCCGAGTTCATGCACAAGAGGTTCGGCGACCGCAAGCTGTTCGTCGGTCTGGACTGGCCCTTCCTCGGAGGCGCCAACGAGATCTGGCTGGCCGTGATCTGGACCGTCCCCGTCACCCTGCTGTTCGCCTTCATCCTCCCCGGGAACGGCATCCTTCCCTTCGCTGGCATCATCAACATCGCCATCGCGGTTCCGGCGTACTTCGCCTGCCGCGGGAACATCATCCGGATGCTGATCACCTGCACCATCTTCGCGCCGGTCTTCCTCTACGTGGGCACGGTGTTTGCTCCCTTCATGACCGAGTTGGCCAACTCGACGCGCGCCATCGCGTTGGAGCCTGGGCAGCTGATCTCGAACTCCAGCATCGACGGTCCCATCTTCACCTACGCCTTCTCCCACTTCATGCAGGTCACGGAGGGCAACTGGCTCCCCCTGGTCGTCCTCGTGCTGTGGGTCGCCTGCTTCGTGTTCTACTCCCGCGAGCTCATTCGTGAGCGGCGGGCCGGCGAGGCCGCTGCTGCCGCCGAGGCGGCTGCGGTCGAGGCCTGACGGTTCACCACACCACCACCCTTCAGAAAGGAAACCCCTACCCATGCTTGAATCGTTGAAGCACGACGTCTGCGTGATCGCCAAGCGTGCGCAGACCGACGGACTCTGCATGCACAAGTCGGGCAACTTCAGCGCCCGCGATGGCGACACTGGCCTCATCGCGGTGACTCCCACCGGGCTGGACCGCCAAGACATGAGCGCCCGCGACATCGTGATCATGGATCTCGACGCGAACGTCATCGAGAACGAGTCGGGACTACGCCCCACCAGCGAGGTGCTGATGCACATCGCGCTCTACCAAGCGCGTCCCGACGTGAGGGCCGTCGCCCACACCCACTCCGCCTACGCGACCGCCTTCGCTGTGATCAACCGTCCGATCCCGGCAATCGTCTACGAGGTCGCCAACCTGGGGCTCACGAAGGGACGCATCCCGGTGGCGCCCTATGGCCGTCCCGGTACGCCAGCACTGGCAGAGAGTGTGTCGGCCGCGGCTGCCGAGGCTGACTGCATCCTCATGGAGCGCCACGGAGCCGTGGCGGTCGACTCCAGGAACATCTACGAGGCGTTCCTCAAGGTCGCCTACATCGAGGAGTTGGCCCAGCTGTACCAGCTGGCCCTGACCGCCAGCGGTGGCAAGGAACCCACCCCCTTCCCGCAGGAGGAACTCGAGCTGTGGGCCTACCCGGCCCAGATCAAGTTCCCGAACGCCTGATCGGAGCAGAGCATGCGTGTGTTCCTCATCCGCCATGGTCGGCAAAGCGATGCCCGATGCAACGTCGACGTCGACCTGGCGGTCGAGGGACGCCGCCAGGCCGAGCTCGCCGCGCAGCGGATGGAGCAGTGGGGGATTGACACCCTGTACTCCAGCGACCTCATCCGAGCGCGCCAAACCGCGGAGATCATGAACCGCTGGCTCAGGGTTCCCCATCACATCGTCCCGAAGCTGCGAGAACTCGACTTCGGCGACATGGAAGGCCTCACCGATCTTGAGATCGGGGAACGCTTCGCCAGCTTCCAGGAGCGCCAGGCCCCCATGGACCTGGACCTCACCTACCCCGGTGGGGAAAGCGTCTCCAACCTCGTCGAGCGCGTGGTCCCTGCCTTGCGGAGCATCGTCGACCAAGCGAGCGGCGACATCGCCATTGCCACCCACGGGGTCGTCATCAGAGGGGTCGTGTCCTACGTCACCCATGCCCCCCTGGCCCGCTGGCGGCTCCTCGCCACAAGCCTCGAGAACGGCAGCATCACTGAACTCCGCTGGCACCACGCCACTGAACAGTTCAGCCTGGAGCGCCTCAACGACCATGCCCACCTCGAAGGGCATCCCGAACTGATGCGGAGCGCCTGGGGCGTCCGCGAGAACTGAACCAGTCAAGCAACGTAAGGAGAAGTCATGAAGAAGATCATGAACAGCGCCGATGAGTTCGTGCGCGACACCATGGAAGGAATCATCGCTGCCTACGGCAACCAGGTCAGCCTCCTCGACGGCGACTTCCGCGTCCTCGTCGCCAACAGCCGCAAGCCCGGCAAGGTCGG
>CALMPQ010000273.1 GCA_937872005.1 uncultured Propioniciclava sp. | reverse complement strand
TCGTCATTGCCACCGCGCGCGAGTTCCACAAGGCCGAGACCTGGCTGCGCCAGGCCGAGGGCCACGCCGAGCACGCCGACTGGGAGCACCTCACTCTGGTACCCGCGCGCTCCACGTTCTCGTTGGGCGACCGCACCGTCAGCTGGGACGGCACCGACGGCACCGGCGAGATCCCGCTGCGCGCCGACCACACCTACCTGCTGCCCAACGGCTACCGCGTGCACGCCAAGCACCGCGAGACCGACAAGACCCACTGGCACCTGGTCGGCACGTCGCCCGAACCGACCCACTGCCACAAGCCGGCCACCGTGTCGGGCGGCGGCAAGAGCGAGATCAGCAAGTCGATCCTGGACGCCTTCCAGTTCGGGTCGATCTGGGTGTCGAACTTCGACGAGGACATGGACCACGTCCAGCGCCTCATCGACGGTGATTACCAGTGGCGCTTCGCCGACGACGAGCGCAACGGCAAGGACCACCGCGGCATCCTGTCGGAGGAGCGCTCGCTCGGCTCGGTCATCAAGCTGATGACGCCCTCGAGCCGGTTCACCGACGGGCACAACGAGTACCTGGCGACGATCCCCGACCACGTCAAGGAACTGCTCTTCACGATCAAGCGCTACCACCGCCCCGAGTGGGGCACCGACTGGCGCAGCCACGTCAGCGTGCGCACCATCAACGGGCGCGAGGGCAACTCCCTGCGCATCGACGGCGAACCGGTCGTCGCGAACTACCTGCGCGTCGGCTTCGAGACCGACGGCTCGTGGCGGCTGTTCTCGCTGCGGCCCGACTTCTCGGCCGCGGTCAAGGTGCAGTCCGAGGACGACATCACGGCGTCCACCGTCGTGCCGGGCGACAGCGTGCCGCACGCCGAGTCGCTGGCCGGTGGGTTGTCGCGCAAGGTGGTCGCGAACTGCGAGCAGCTGCTGTTCCAGCGGCCCGACGACGCGATCCACCGGGGCTACGACAAGCAGACCGAGATCGACATGAGCCAGCCCGGCACGTTCATCTCGAACTTCGAGCCACTCACCCACGACGACGCCCGCGACATGGTCGCCGACGTGCAGGCGTTCTCGCTCTACACCGAGCCGATGGCGGGCCTCATCGAGTACGTGGCCGACATGGGTGACGACGAGGGCCCCGACTACTTCGTCAGCTCGTCCGAGCCCCGGCTGGTCAACGGGAAGCGGTCGAAGAACCCGCGCTACCTGCAGGTGCGGCCCGACCTGGCCAAGCCCGCCACGACGGCGACCGCCGACATCGCGCTGCACCTGTTCCAGCGGGTCTCGCTCGACGAGGCGTGCCCGGCGCCGGTGGACATCGTCGCCGCGGGTCGCCGCAACAACGCGGCCGAGCCCGGCGTCCCGCCGCTGTGCACCTACAACCCGCTGCACTACATGGAGCTGCCCGAACTCTTCATGGAGTTCATCAGTTCGATGACCGGCAAGTCGCCGTCGACCACCGGTGCGGGCTCCGAGGGTGCCATGACCAAGGGGCCGTTCAACGCGCTGCCCCCGGTCTACGACCTCAACGCGGCGTTCCTGTCGTTCGTGCTGACGGGCTACGACGGCTGGCTGTCCTCGGCCGGCACGATCGGCCCGAAGGTGCGCATCGACCACGACTTCTCGATGCTGGTCCCCGAGCTGTTCAGCCGGATGAAGGACCACGAGCGGTCGGCGTCGACGTTGATCGAGGCCGGGTACCTGGAGAAGGTCGAGGACTT
>CALMPQ010000272.1 GCA_937872005.1 uncultured Propioniciclava sp. | reverse complement strand
GCAAGGTCAAGCCGATGCAACTCGGCCGCTCTGGTGCGCTCGGCTGGTCGAGCTACGACCTGTTCTGGAACCCTCTCGTCGACCCGCAGCTGGCCGCGACCCAGGCGTCCGACCTGCGCAACCAGTGGCAGGCCGAGCCCGCGGCGTCCGAAGAGAGCGCCGAGCCGGTTCGGCCGCTCCCCGGTGACGCGGTGGCGCTCCTGCGCATCCCGAAGTTCGGGGATTCCTTCGAGCAGCCGGTCCTCGCCGGCACCGACCAGCCCACGCTGAAGAAGGGTCTGGGTTGGTACGACGGCACCGCCGCTCCGGGCGAGGTGGGCAACTTCGCCGTCGCCGGGCACCGGGGTGCGACCGGCCCGTTCGCGCCGATCATGGACCTCGTCGTCGGCGACCAGGTCATCGTCGAGACCCGCGAGGTGATCCACACCTACGAGCTCACCAACAACCCCGCCGAGATGACGGTCAGGGACACCGACACCTGGGTGATCCAGCCCGTGCCCGGCAAGCCCGAGGTGCGGCCCACGGAGGCGCTCATCACGCTCACGACCTGCCAGGACCTGTTCCGCTCACCCGACCGGACGATCGCGTTCGGCAAGCTCGTGGGGACGCAGAACAAGTAGGCTCACGGCCATGCCCGACCGCGCAGACCTGATCCAGCACATCCTCGACCTCGCCGTGGTTCACGGGAAGGTCACACTGGCCTCGGGCAAGGAGGCTGACTACTACGTCGACCTGCGCCGCGTGACGCTCGACGGCGCCGCCGCCCCCGTCGTCGGCCGGGTGATGCGCGAACTCACCGCCGACTGGGAGTTCGAGGCCGCCGGCGGGCTCACCCTCGGCGCCGACCCGGTCGCGGTCGCCATGCTGCATGCGGCCGCCGCGGCCGGCGAGCGGCTGGACGCCTTCGTGGTGCGCAAGGAGTCCAAGGCCCACGGCCTGCAGCGCCGCATCGAGGGCACCGAAGTCGCGGGTCGTCGGGTGCTCGTCGTCGAGGACACCTCCACCACCGGCGGCTCGGTCATGCAGGCCGTCGAGGCGGTCCAGGAGGCGGGTGGCATCGTCGCCGGAGTGGTGACGATCGTGGACCGCAACACCGGCGTCCGGGAGAAGATCGAGGCCGCCGGCTTGCCCTATCGCTACGCCGTCGGCCTGGACGACCTCGGGCTCGCCTGACCCCCTAGGTCCAGCCGGATCAGCGCCAACCCCTCGCGCAGGTGTCCCACCAGGGGTGTTGATGCGCCGTCGGCGTACCACCTCTCGATGGCTGCCCACACGGCCGCCTCGAACGCGCGGGCGACGCAGTGCGCCTGGAGCGCGCTCATCCGGCCGGTGGCGGCCAACGCGTCGCCCATGATGCGGGCGTGGGCGTCCAGAACCTCCGACAGGGCGCGCCGCACGTCGGGCTCGGTGACGAACCAGTGCAGGCGCCGCAGGATGTCGGGGTTGGCCGTCGCGTCGCGCCCCGGACCGAGGAGTTCGGCGTAGGCGACCGCGAACGTGTCCCAGGTCGCTGAGAGGTCGGCGTTGGCCAGCAGGGCGGCGACATCCTCGGCCATGGATGCGTCGAACTCGTCGCGGAGCAATGTGCCCGGCTTCGTGCCGAAGTAGCGGTAGACCGTCGAGGGGGACACGTCCGCCCGCTCGGCGATCTCCTCGACGCTGACCGCCGCGTACCCCCGGGCCTCGAACAGGTCGAGCGCCGCGGACTGGATCGCACGCATCGTCGCGCGCTGCTGTCGCTGTCGGAGCCCGGCCATGGCGGCATCGTAGCCCCGCGAAGTGCAAAGTGACTTTCACGTGAAAGTCACTGTCACATTGGGTAGGCTGGCGTCATGCCCCCGCACGTCAGCGTCCGCGACGTCAACCGCACGTTCGGCCAGCGCGAGAACCCGCTCCGGGTCCTGGACGGGGTCTGTCTCGACATCGAGGCCGGGAGCATCTGCCTGGTGGTGGGGGCGTCCGGGTCGGGCAAGTCGACGCTGCTGAACGTGATCGGGGGACTCGACCGACCCGACGCTGGCACGATCACGATCGGCGGCCACACGATCACCGGCTTCGACGACCGCCGGCTGACGCGGTTCCGGCGCGACGAGGTGGGCTTCGTCTTCCAGTTCTACAACCTGATCCCGAACCTGACCGTGCGCGAGAACGTCGCGGTGTGCGCGCAACTGGTGCGCGACCCGCACGACATCGACGCACTGCTGGCCGATCTCGACATGGCCGACCAGGCGCACAAGTTCCCCGCGCAGCTCTCGGGCGGCCAACAGCAACGCTGCGCGATCGCCCGGGCGCTGGTCAAGCGCTCGCGACTGCTGCTGTGCGACGAGCCGACCGGCGCGCTCGACTACGCGACATCGGGGCGGCTGCTGGCCGTGCTCGAGCGCGTCAACCAGCGCCTCGGCACCACGATCGTCATCGTCACCCACAACGCCGCGCTGGCCGGGATGGCCCACCAGGTCGTCGAGATCCGCGACGGCCGGATCGTCCGCGACGAGGCCAACCCCACCCCCAGCGCCGCCGCCGACCTGGAGTGGTGAGGTGGGCGCGCGACGCAGTTGGCGCGAGTTCCGCTCCGCGCTCGCCCGCTACCTCGCGCTGGTGGCGCTGGTCGTCCTCGGGGTCGGCATCGTCGTGGGTTTCGCCGCGGGCAGCCTGGCCAGCCTCGAGGGCATCGTGTCCGCGCGCGAGTCTGGACGCCTCGCCGACGGCGAGTTCACCACCCTCGCCCCGCTCAGCGATCCGCAAACCGACGCCGTGGTCGCCCTCGGCGTCGAGGTCGAATCGGCACCCACGCTCGATGTCCGCGGCGACGGCCGCGTCGTCCGGGTGCTGCCGCTCCCGGTCGACCTCAACCGGCCCACGCTGGCGTGGGGGAGGTTGCCCGAGGCATCCGGTGAGGTGGTGGTCGAGCAACTGCACGCCGCCGCGCGCGGCCTGGGCGCGGGGGACCGGCTCGCCCTCGCCGGACGCACGTTCACCGTGGTGGGGGCAGGGTCGCTGCCGCACTACTCCCTGTCCGTCCCGACCCCGGACGCCCCGGTCGCCGACCCGGCCGGCTTCGGCTGGGCGCTGGTCACGGGCACTGCGTTCGACGCTCTCTCCGACGCGGACCCGAACGCGGTCGTCCATGGGTACGCCTTCCGGCTGGAGGGTGCCACCGAGGGTCGGCTGCGGGCGCACCTCCAAGGACTCGCGGTCGACCCGGACGCCGTGCGCAACCCCCTCCTCGCCCGGGCACTGCGCCACGCCGAAGCCTGGGACGCCCCGATTCGCTACCCCCTCCTGGCCACCTTCCTGCCCGCCACCGACAACCTCCGGGTCACCTCCGCCAGCGACGACGCGCTCATCACCACGCGCGTGGCCGCGGTGGCCGGCGTGCTGATGCTGGGGCTGGTCGGCTTCGTGCTGGCCGCGTTCAGCCGCGACCGCATCACCCGCGAGGGGACCGTGATCGGGACGCTGTACGCCCTCGGCTTCTCGCGGGCCCGGGTGACGCGGCAGTACCTCGGCCTGCCGCTGGCCGTCACCGGTGCCGGCGCGTCGGCCGGGGTCGTGGTCGGCCACCTGATCGCGCCCGCCCTGACGGGGATGTCGACCGGCTACTACTCCCAGCCGGCCCTCGACTTCGCCCCACGCTGGCCCGTCGTCGCGGCCGCGCTCGTGGTCCCGGTGGGGCTGGTCGCGGCCGTCAACCTGGGCGTCCTGCGGGAGGGGTTGCGCCAGACGCCCCTCGCCCTGTTGCGACCCCAGCCGAGCGAGGGCGGGGCGTCCGGGCTGCGGCTGCGCGGGTGGCCGTTCGGGCTGGCGTTCCGGGTGCGGCAGGCCGTCCGGGCCGCCGGGAGCCTGGCGTTGTTGGCAGCCGGCCTGATGCTGTCGATCCTGCTGCTGGTCTTCGGCGTCGGCGGCCGCGCCAGCGTCGAGTCGTACGTCGCCGCCGCCGAGCGGGCCACGACCGCCCACCACACCTACGCGCTGCAGTTGCCCGACCTCGACCGGCCGCCCCCGGACGCCCACCTCGCCGTCGCGCTGCCCATGCGGGTCGTCGGCCCCGGCGGGGACGCCCTGCTGCTCGGCGTCGACGCGGGCGCGCGGCACGTCGCCGTCGACGTGGAGCATCTGGGCCCGCTCGACGTGGCCGTCTCGGGCGACGTGGCGGCGAAGTTCGGGGTCGGCGTCGGCGACCCGCTCACCCTGCAGGAGGCGCACGGCGACCTGTCGTGGGCGTTCACCGTCGCGGCAGTCGGCCCCGGTGGGGACGGGCTGGTCGCCTACACGCGCCGCGAGCACGCGACCGCACTGCTCGACCCGGCCCAGGTCGCGTTCATCGCCGCCCTGGGTTCCGACGGCTGGCTGGCCACCGGGACGCCACCACCGCCGCGACCGCAGCCCGCGGCGTCCGGGTTCTACAACGCGGTGCTCGCCGATGCCGAGGTCGCGTTCGACCCCGACCGCGGGGTGACCCACACCAGCCGCGCGGACGTGCTGGCCGGCGTGCGGCAGTTCCGCGGGCTGATGGACACCACGACCGGCACGATCGTCGGCGCGGCGGCGTTGATGGCGGTGCTCGTGCTGGGCGTCCTGACCAAGATGGTCATCGGGCGCCAGCGCTACGCGATCGCGCTGATGAAGGCGTTCGGGTGGTCCGACCGTGAGGTCGACCGGCTCTACCTGGACGTGTACGCCGTCGTTGTGGCCGGGGCGGTGGCGGTGGGCCTGCCGGTGAGCCACCTGGTGCTGGGGCCCGTGTGGCGGACGATGATCTCCAACGTGTCGGCCGGGGTGCCGTTCGTGCTCCCGGTCCCGGACGCCGTGGTGGTCGCCGCACTCGTGCTCGTCTCCTACGCGGTGGTGCGGTGGGCGTCCGGTCGGAACCTGCGGCGGGTGCCGGTGACGGAGGTGCTCAAGTTCCGGGAGTGACACGCAGGCTGGGCGCTTGTCGGGGCGTTGAGGCGTCCCGCTACGCTGGGCGCCATGGAATGGATCGCGATCCCCCTGATCATCGTGCTGCTCGTCGTGGTCGGCGGCATCGCCTGGGCCGTCGGCGCGTACAACGGCTTCGTCAAGCAGCGCAACCTCATCCAGGAGTCGTGGCGCCAGGTCGACGTCGAGCTGAACCGCCGCTACGAGCTCATCCCCAACCTGATCGAGACGGTGCGCGCGTTCGCTGCGCACGAGCGCAACACGCTGGAGGGCATCGTGCGGCTGCGCTCGCAGGCCCAGCAGCTGGCCGCCTCCGAGCGTGGGGACGCCCCGTCGCCCGAGCGCGCCGCGGTGGAGGAGCAGCTGACCCAGCAGGTCCGCGGCCTGATGGTGCAGGTCGAGGCCTACCCCGAGCTGAAGAGCAACCAGAACTTCCTCGAGCTCCAGCGCCAGCTCGCCGAGACCGAGGACCGGATCGCTGCCGGCCGTCGCTACTACAACGCGAACGTGCGTAACTACAACACGCGCATCGAGTCGGTGCCCACGAACTTCATCGCCAACCAGTTCAACTTCCAGAAGGCGACCTACTTCGAGGTCAACGACGCCGAGGTGCGCCGCGCGCCCGACGTGAACTTCGGCGAGATCTCCTACCGCCAGGGCGACGCCCCCGAGCCGCAGCGCCAGAGCGGACCGGCCGCCGTGCAGGGGTCGAACCCCAACGAGCTGCCGAACCCGCAGGCCTACAACGACCGCCCGGGCATCGACTTCGGTCAGCAGCAGGCCCAGCCGCAGCAGCAGCCCGCCGAGCCCCCGCGCCAGCAGGACGGATCTCAGCCGCCGTCGTACGGCAACCAGGGGTAACACCCAGGCCTCCGGGGCCCGTCCACCATCGGTGGGCGGGCCCGTGCTTTGTGCCGAGAGCCTGCCTTCCGAGCGCCGAGAGCCTGTGAGGTTGTGCTGACACAGGCTGTCGGCGCCCGGAAC
>CALMPQ010000271.1 GCA_937872005.1 uncultured Propioniciclava sp. | reverse complement strand
TGCGCGTCGCCGAACCGAACCCCTGCCTGCTCCTGCTGCGCCAGCCACCCGGCGTAGCGCTCGCGCACGACGTCGGCGTAGGGCACCAACTCATCATCCAGCCCCAGGGTGTAGCGCAGCAGCGACACCAGGTCGGTGAGCGTGTGGTGGTTCGACCGACGCACGCGTCCGGCGTCCACGGCCTCGTAGGCGGCCCAGACGAGGTCGGGCGTCCAGTTGTGGGGCGGGCGGCTGATCCGGTCCGCGAGCTCCTGCACATCCGCGAAGGTGACACGGCGTGCGTCCGGCCACGCGACGTCGATGCGGCCTCGGCGCGAGCGCAGCTCATCCACCACTTGGATCGCTGCGATCTCGTCGCGATGGTCGGCCAAGTACTCCCGCCAGGACTCCACGATGTGGCGTGCCCGGTCGGGGTCGACCACGCCATGGGCGTCCAGCAGCACGTCGACGCTCACCTCGTCGATGACCCGGTCGTGCGAGCGGCGCAGTTCCAGGATGCGTTCGCGCAACTCCGGGTTGGCGGCCAACGGCTCGATCGCGTCCTGGACCAACTGCTCCACATCGGCGGCCTGGGCCTGCACGTCGGGGTCGACGGCGTCCACCAATCCGCGGACGATGCTGCGCAGGGGGCGTCCGGCCACCTCGTCGAGCTCGGCGCGCTCGGGCGCCGTCAGTTGCGCCTCCAGCGCCGTCAACCTGGACGCCAGCGTGGCCGTCTCGTCCTCGGTCAGCTCCAGCGCAGCCGCCTTGCGCAGCAGCTTCTCCAGCGAGATGCCCCGCACCCGGTTCAGTGGTGGCTCGACGAAGTCGTGCTCGGTGACGCCCACGGCGTCCACCAGCACGAACCGGGTCTTGGCGTCGGCGTCCGGGGTGACCGACTTGAAGGACGCCGCATCGATCGTGCGCGCGCCGCGGCCCTTCATCTGCTCGAAGTACTGGGCGCTGCGCACATCCCGCATGAAGAAGACGCACTCCAGCGGCTTCACGTCGGTGCCGGTCGCGATCATGTCGACGGTGACCGCGATGCGCAACGTGGGCGAGTTGCGGAAGGCCTTCAGGTGGTCGTCGGCGTCCTTGTTCCGGTAGGTGATCTTGGTCGCGAAGTCGTTGCCCTTGCCGAACACCTCCCGCACCATGCGGACGATCTCCTCGGCGTGGGCGTCGTCCTTGGCGAAGATGAGAGTCTTCGGCACCTCGGAGCGTGCCGGGAAGATCTCGGTGAACAGCCGATCGCGGAAGGTCTCCAGCACCAGGCGGATCTGGCTCTTCGCCGTCACCGCGCGGTCCAGAGCCCCCTTCTCGTAATCAAGGTCTTCTGTGAGGGTCTCGAGGCGCTCCTTGCGGGTGCGCCGATCCACCTTCGGCACGACCGTGCCCGCCTCGATCATCGACCCCTGCTCGGAGATCTCGGTGCTGATGCGATAGATGTCGAAGTCGACGTTCACCCGATCAGCGACCGACTGGGGGTAGGTGTACTCCGACACCAGGTTCTGCCGGAAGAACGCGAACGTCTGGCGTCCGGGTGTGGCCGTCAGGCCGATGACGTGGGCGTCGAAGTACTCCAGGACGCCGCGCCAGACGCCGTAGATCGAGCGGTGCGCCTCATCGACGATGACGAGGTCGAACGACTCGGGCGGGAGGTCGGGGGAGTAGTCGACCGTGACAGGCGCATCAGGCGTGAAGGCGTCGAGTTGCGGGTCGTCCTCGGCGGTGACCGGCTCGCCCCTCAGCACCGAGTGCACGCGCTGGATCGTCGAGATGACCACGCTGCTGGAGGCCAACATGCCAGCGGAGCTGAGGAGTTCAACAGGGTAGAGCTCGGTGAACCGACGGCCGTCACCAGGGGTGCGGTAGTTCTGGAACTCGGCGAGTGTCTGCTTGGCGAGGTTGATGCGGTCGACCAAGAACAGGATGCGACGGAAACCGCCGTGTGCGAGCAGCCGATACGACTGGGTGACCGCCGTGTAGGTCTTGCCTGCGCCGGTTGCCATCTGGATGAGCGAGCGATCGAAGTGCTGCTCGGCCAGCGAGCGCTCCACGCCGCGGACGGCGTCGATCTGGGCCGGCCGGAGCGCGCTGGCGTCCAGCGGCGGCAGGGCCCTCACCTTCGCACGCCACGTGGGGAGGGCTGGGTCGGCGTCCGCGTCACGGATCAACTGGGCCAGTGTCTCGGGCCGGGGCACGGCGAAGAGTCGTCTCGCGCGCGCGTCGGGGTCGAAGCCGTTGGTGACCCAGGTTTCGGTGCCGGATGCCTCGAACACGAAAGGCAGGCGTCCGTCGTGGGTGAGCGCCTTCAGGCGCACCTCGGGCCGCAGACCGTCGGCGTAGGTGGCCGACTGCCACTCCACACCCGCGAGCGTCGTGCCGACCGGCTTGGCCTCGATGACCCCGACGACCCGCTTGTCGACGTACAGCAGGTAGTCGGCTCGACCGTGGCCGGCGGCCATGACCGCCTCCCGGACCGCTATGCCCTTTCCCGCAAAGAGGTTGAGGGCGCGGGCGTCCTGCACTGCCCATCCTGCGGCCGTCAGTTCGCGGTCGATGAGTACCCGAGCACGCTCCTCAGCAGCGAGGCGTTCATCGGGTGTCATGCCCGAGACTCTAGCGGGGAGCCTGCGGGCGTAGACCCCGCACGTAGGCGTCCAGCGCGGGGAGCCGGTACTCGGGGTCGCTCCCGGGCAGGGCCAACCGGGCCGAGCGGCGTCCGGACTCATCAAGCCAGTACAGGACGCCGCAGGTGCGGCGTTCGAGAGAGCTGGAGTAGTGCTGGAAGGCGAACACCTTCGCCAACGGCACCCAGCGCCGCATGAAGGGCGAGCGAACCACCACGTCGTTCAGGGTGATCGTCGCCGACCGCCAGCCGTGGTGCACCAGCAGGATGGCTGCCCAGGCCATCAGACCGCCCGCGATGACGAGGAACAGCGCGACCAAGGGCGCCTCCTCCAAGCCGCTCGTCAGGCCGATGACCACCTCGACGACCGCGAGCCCGAGCAACGCGACAGCGACCACCCCCGAGACGACCCGATGCGTCGTCGTGCGCAGCACCGCCTGGACGTGGGTGACCTCGGCGACCTCGGACCAGGGTATGAGCCCGCGTGGGTACGTGATGCCGGATTCGTCGAGGCGCCAGCCGCGGGCGGGAACCGGGAACGGGGGTGATTCCACGCCCCCAGTCTGCCCGAGCGGCCGGGCGCGTCACAGCCCCAAGATCGCCTTGGCGATGAGAAAGTAGACGACCAGGCCGGTGGCGTCCACGAAGGTCGAGATGAAGGGGTTGGAGAACACTGCCGGGTCGGCGCGGACCGCCTTGGCGATCAGCGGCATCGTGCCGCCGACCGTGGCCGCCAGCGAGCACACGGTGAATAGGGTCAGGCCGATGACGCTGCCGATCGGCCAGCCGTAGAGCAGCCCGGCGATGGCGAAGCCGAGGCCCCCCAGCACCAAGCCCAGGGTGGCGCCGGTCAGCAGCTCGCGCGCCATCACCTTGAGCACGTCGCGGGTGCGCACTTCGCCGAGTGCCAGCGCCCGGATCACAGTCGTGGCGGCCTGGTTGCCCGTGTTGCCGCCCGTGCCGATCAGGAGCGGGATGAATACGCTCAACACCACCAGTTGGGCCAGCGTGCTCTCGAAGACCTCCAGCACCTGCACCGTCAGGGACGCCCCGACCGCCAGCACCAGCAGCCACACCAGCCGCGACCGGACGACCTTCAGGATGGGCGTCGACAGGTAGTGGCGGTGCAGCGGTTCGGTGCCGCCCTGGCGCGCGAGGTCCTCGGATTCGGCGCGCTCGAGGATCTCGAGGGCGTCGTCGACGGTGAGGATGCCGACGATCCGCTCCTCGGAGTCGACCACCGGGAGAGCGAGTCGGCGGCGGTCCGCGCAGCGGCGGGCGGCGTCCTCGGCGGGTTCGGTGGCCAGCGCGCTGTCGGCGGGCCGGACGAGGTCGGCCACTGCGGTCTCGGGGGCTGCCGCGAGCAGGTCGCGGAGGCTGACCACGCCGACGAGGCGGCGGGTGCCGTCGCTGACCGCGATGGTGTAGACGGTCTCGGAGTCGTGCAGCCGGTCCAGCACCCGGGTGAGTGCCACGCCCGCGGTCATCGCCTGCGGCACGATCGCGACCTCGGGACTCATCTCGCGCCCGGTCGACCCCTTCGGGTAGCCCAGCACCGTCGCGGTCAGGTTTCGCTCATCGGAGGTCAACCCCGAGAGCAGGCGGGTGGCGAGCGTGGCGGGCAGTTCGTCGAGCAGGTCGACCCGGTCGTCGGGGTCCATCTCGGCGAAGTACGCCGCCGTCTCGTCGGCCTGCAGCAGGTGGACGAGCTCGGCCTGGTTGGGGGCGTCCAGCGCTTCGAAGACCTCGAGTGCCTGCCCCTTGGGCAGCATCCGGAACGCGATCGCGCGGTCGCGGGCGGGCAGGCGGTCGAGATCGTCGGGCGAGTGGGTCACACGGGTGAGGCTATCCGCGTCAGCCCAGAAGCTTCGCCGCCAGCTCCTTGGCGTCGCGGCTGTTGCGGGACGCCGCGACCTGGATCGCAGCCTCCTGGCACTGCTGCAGGGTGACCTTGCCCAGCTGGACGCCCACGGCCGGGATGGCGTTCGTCGCCATCGACAGCGAGGTGATGCCCAGGCCGATCAACACGCACGCCAGCAGCGGGTCGGCCGCGGCCTCGCCACAGACACCGACGGGCTTGTCGGCCCGCTGACCGGCCGCCGCCGAGAGCTGGATCAGCCGGAGCACGGCCGGCTGCCACGGGTCGGTCAGCATCGCCAGGTGCGAGCTCATGCGGTCAGCCGCCATGGTGTACTGAGTCAGGTCGTTGGTGCCGATCGAGAAGAAGTCGACCTCTTCGATGAACTGGTCGGCCAGCATCGCGACCGAGGGCACCTCGACCATGATCCCGGGCTTGAGGTCGCGCTCACGGCACATCTGCGCGAACTCGAACGCCTCGTCGACGGTCGCCACCATGGGCGCCATCACCCAGGCCTCGGCGATGTCGTTGTCCTCGGCCGCCATCTGGATCGCGTCGAGCTGGCGCTCGACCAGACCGGCGTTCGTCCAGCCCAGGCGAATGCCGCGGACGCCCAGGGCCGGGTTCTCCTCGTGCTCGTGGTTCGCGAACGGGACCGGCTTGTCGGAGCCCGCGTCAAGGGTGCGCACGACGACCTTCTTGCCCGGGAACGCGCTGAACACCTCGCCGTAGATGCGCGCCTGCTCGGCGACGCTCGGCTCGGTCTGCGCGGTCAGGAAGCACAACTCGGTGCGGAACAGGCCGACGCCCTCGGCCTCGCTCTGGGACGCCTTGGCCGCGGCCTTGCCGTCCTGCACGTTCGCGAGGAGCTGGACCGGCGTCCCGTCGGCGGTGCGGGCCGGGCCGCGCCACGACCGGATCTCCTCGCGCAGCCGGGTGTCCTCCTCGACCAGGTCGGCCGCAGCGGCGGCGTCCGGGTCGAGCGTGATGATGCCCGAGGTGCCGTCGACGAGCAGCAGCGTGCCCTCGGGCACGGTGTCGAGGGACGAGGCGGCGACCACGCACGGGATACCGAGCTGACGGGCGATGATCGCGGTGTGGCTGGTGGGGCCGCCCAGGCGCGTGACGAGCGCCCGGATCATCGTCGGGTCGAGGCCGGCGGTGTCGGCGGGGGCCAAGTCCTCGGCGCACAGGATGACCGGCGAGGTCGGCTTCGGCACGCCCGGCTCGGGCAGCCCCATGAGCTCGGCAACCACGCGGTTGCGGATGTCCTTGAGGTCGGTGGTGCGCTCGGCCATCAGGCCGCCGAGCTTCTCGAACTGCGCGACGAACTGCCCGATCGCCGCGGTCGCGGCTCCCTCGGCGCCCGTGCCGGCGTTGATCAGCTTGATGGCCGCACGGCTCCAGCCGCGGTCGCGGGCGAGGGCGGCGGTGGCG
>CALMPQ010000270.1 GCA_937872005.1 uncultured Propioniciclava sp. | reverse complement strand
GGAGCTGCACCCCAACCTGGGTTCGCCCGCGTTCGCCGGCGTCTTCGACAAGGGTGAGTTCGAGTCCGCCTACTCCGGCTTCGAGGGTCGCGACTCCACGCTCGACGTGGGGCTGGCCGAGTTCCTGCGCTCCCATGCGGTGACGTCGGTCGACGTCGTCGGCATCGCGACCGACCACTGCGTGCGGGCCACGGCCGCCGACGCGCTGGCCGCGGGCTTCGACACCACCGTGCTGCTCGACCTCACCGCTGCGGTGACGCCGGCGTCCGTGCCTGCCCTGGTCGAGGAGTGGGAGGACGCCGGCATCTGGGTCGCCCCGATCCTCGGCCGGTAACACAGGCTCTCGGCGCCGGGAACACAGGCTCTCGGCGAGGGGGCTATCCCGCGTGGTGCTCGTGCGGCTCGGCGCGACCGAGGCGGGACCGGATCTTGATCAGGTCCACCGCGTGGCGCTCGAGGGCGCGGTCCTCGGGCAAGCGCGGCACCCAGGGCCGCACCGGCACCTCGGCGCCCTGCTCGTCGAGGGCCGTGTACACGATCGTGCAGTGCGTGGTGGTCTGCAGCTCGGTCCCCCGCGGGTCACCGGATCGCACGTAGACGGACACGTGCATCTCGGAGTCGCTGGTGTAGATCAGGCGGGCGTCCACCTCGACGATGTCGCCGATGTACATGGGCCGGTAGAACCGGAACCCACCCGCATACGTCGCGCGGGCGTGCCCGTGGAACCACCGCTCCGCGACGAGCTTGCCGGCTGTCATGATCCAGTGCATGACGTAGCCACCGTGCACCTTGCCGCCCCAGTTCACATCGGTCGGCGCGGCCAGGAACCGCAGCGTCTCGCGGCAGGTCTCGGTGGCGTCGGTGTAGGCCTGGTCGGCCATCGCCTCATCGACCTCGCGGCGCACGGCGGTCAGCACCTGGGCGCGCTCGTTCTCCTCGCGTTCCCAGGCGTCCTCGGGCGTGAACGGGGGCACGGGCGTGGGGCGACCGTCGGCGTCCATGGCGACGAAGACGAGCAGGCACTGGGTGTTGGTGACGCGCACGTCGTCGCGCGGGTTGTGGCTCATGACCGTGCACACCACCTGCAGGGAGGTGCGACCGGTGTAGACCACGCGCGCCTCGACCTCGACCATGTCGCCCACGTTGACGACCCGGTGCAGGTGGATGTTGCCGACGTAGCCGGTGACCGCGTAGTGGCCCGACCAGGCGGCGGCCGCGGCGTAACCGGCCTTGTCGATCCACTCCAGGATCTTGCCGCCACCCACATAACCGCGCACGTTGGCGTCCATCGGCGCTGCGAGGAAGCGCAGCGTCACCGTCTTCTGCTGCATGTCAGCGCCTCCCGATCGCGTGCACACTGAAGTCGTTCATCACGGCGGCCAGGCGCGCGGCACGCTCGGAGGTGAAGACCTCCTCGAGCGACAGCGGCTGCCCGTCGGGGCCCGAGAGCGGCACCCGCCAGTTCGGGTACTCGTCGACGGTGCCGGGCTGGTTCTGGGTCAGGCGGTCACCCACGGCATCCGTCAACGCGGCACAGAGGACGCGCGCGGGCGAGTCGACGATCCAGCGGTGCATGGCGAGCACCTTCTCGGCGACGTCGGTCTCCCCCTCGGCGAGCAGGCCACGCTCGACGAGCACCCGGTTCCACGTGTCGAAGGTGCGCTCCGCGAGCGCCAGTTCGTCGTCCAGCGATTCGGTCAACATGCCCAACGAGTACTGCAGCCGGATGTGGTCCAGGGCCAGGTAGCCCGCGGTCGGCGGCATGTCGTGGGTCGTCACCGACGCCATGCAGTACTCGCGGTACGCCTCGGGCGGCAGCGGCCCGCCGTCGGCCATCTCGAACCACGCCACCGAGGTGCCCAGGATGCCGCGGCCGCGCAGGTAGTCGCGCACCCACGGCTCGACGGTGCCCAGGTCCTCGCCGACGACGAGCGCCCCGGCGCGGTGCGCCTCGAGCAGCAGGATGCCGACCATGGCCTCGTGGTTGTAGCGCACGTAGGCGCCCTGGGTGGGCGGCATGCCCTCGGGGATCCACCACAGCCGGAAGAGGCCCATGATGTGGTCGACGCGCAGGCCGCCGGAGTGGCGCAGGTTGCCCGCGACCATCGCACGGAACGGCGCGTAGCTCAGGTCCTCCAGCCGGTCCGGGCGCCAGGGTGCCTGGCCCCAGTCCTGACCGAGCTGGTTGTAGTGGTCGGGCGGTGCGCCCACGCCGATGCCCTGCGCGAACGCGTCGCCGAGCACCCACGCCTCGGCGCTGCTCCTGCTCACGCCGACCGCGAGGTCGTTCATCACACCGATGCGCATGCCGGCGGCGCGCGCGGCCGACTGGGCCTCGCGGAGCTGGTTGTCGGCGACCCACTGCAGCCACACGAAGAAGTCGACGTCCCGGGCGTACTCGGCGGCGAACGTCGCCACCTCGGGCGAGCTCGGCCGCAGGAACTCGGCCGGCCACTCGCGCCAGTTCATCCCGAACGTGCTCACCAGCACGCACCAGGTGGCGAACTGAGACAGGGTGCGCCCCTCCTCGCGGACGAAGTTCTCCTTCGCCATCATCCGCACCTCGGAGAGGCCCTCGTCGTAGACGATCCGCAGCGCGGCGATCTTGGCCAACCAGATGGGGTTGCGCTCGATGCGGTCGCTGCCGCCGATCTGCTTGTCCAGTTCGGCCTTGATGGACGCGATCCGTTGCCGCTTGTTCTCGTTCAGCCCCGCGTACTCGGGGATCAGCTCGGGCCGGATGTACAGCGGGTTCACGTAGCGCCGCGAGCTCGGCAGGTACGGCGAGGGCTCCAGCGGCGGCATCGGCTGGGCCGCGTGCAGCGGGTTGACGAGCAGGTAGTCGGCGAAATGCTGAGTGCCCGACCACGTGGCCAGGTCGGCGAGGTCGGCCAGGTCACCCATGCCCCACGACTTCGCCGAACGCACGCTGTACAGCTGCGTGGCGTAGCCCCACACCCGGCGGCTGCCCATGGCGGCCGGGAAGCCCAGGAACGCGGGCGTGACCACCAGCGTCTCCTCGACGGTCCGGTCGGGCATCTCGAGCACCAGCCGGTGATAACCGAGCGGCAGGTCGCCGGGCACCACGAAGGTCGCCTCGCCCACCCACGTCCCGTCGACCTCGCGGTCGGGTTCGTGGTTGTCGACCTGGTGGGCGTCGCGGCGTCCACCCTCCTCGAGGCGCACGTGCACGGACGCCGGCGTCCCGGCCGGGACGTGCACCGGCACGGAGGCTTCGGCACCCTGCTGCACCACGGTGCAGGCCGGCAGCGCGCGCCGCCAGGACCGCAGCGCGTGCTCCGCGAGCGCGTGGTGGGCGGCGTCCTCGGTCGAGGCATCCACGCCCATCCCGGCCAGGATGCCGACGACCGTGGCGTCATCCACCTCGGTCAGTCGGCCCTTCCAGTCCCAGAACTCGGTGGAGATGCGGAAGGCCGCGGCGAGGTCCGCGAGCACACGGTTGGTCAAGGGCATGCGCAGAACACTACGGCAGGGACGTCACGAAGAAGAAAAGTCAGGCCCCGGTGGTCTCGAACGGCTGCACGAGCCGCTTCAGCAACACGGCGATCTGCTCCCGTTCCACGGCGTTCAGCCCGGCCAGGATGTGCTGCTCGCGCTCGACCAGGTCGGCCAGCGCGGCCTCGACGATCTCGCGTCCGGGGGTCAGCAGCCGGACGCGGACGCCCCGCCGGTCCTTCGGGTCGGGCAGGCGCTCGACCAGTCCACGCTCGGTCAGCCGGTCGATGCGGTTGGTCATGGTGCCCGACGTCGACAGCGTCTGCTGGATCAGCTGGCCCGGCGACAGCTCGTACGGCGGCCCCTCCCGGCGCAGCGCGGCCAGCACGTCGAACTCCCAGGTGTCGAGCTGGTGGATCGAGAACGCGTCGCGGCGCTCGAAGTCCAGGTGGCGCGACAGGCGGCTGACGCGCGACAGCACGCTCAACGGGCTCACGTCGAGGTCGGGGGTCTCCCTCGCCCAGGCCTGCAGGATCCGGTCCACCTCGTCCATCGTCCACCTCCTCGCCTCGCGCCATCTCCACGGCGAGATTACTCAATATCGAGATTCTAGCCGCCGAGATGCTCGGATTCACGCGGTCCGGAGAGAGTGGTTCTCCACGTGCCCGATTCGGTGTGCGGCGAGGACGCCCACGCACGCCAGCACGGCCATGGCGGTCATGAGCCAGCCGAAGGTCTGGGCGTCCACGCCGAGGGGGTTGAGGGCGGCGAAGATCGTGCCGGCGGCGCCGGCGAACAGGGCGTTCCCGGTCACCTCACCGACCTGGAGCGAGCTGGTGTTGCGGCCGATTTCGGCCGCCGGGGAGAGCTGCATGGTCGCCAGCGAGGTCGAGGCGCTCTGCAGCCCCATCCCGACACCGGCCAGGACGCTGCCGAGCGTCGGCAGGGCGAGACCGGCGCCGCCGACCCACCCGCCCACGGCGAGCAGCGCGACGCCCATCGCGACGCTGGACGCCCCGGCGATGATGATCTGGTCGCGCGAGAGCCGCAACCAGGGCCGGGCCTGCAGCCAGGAGCCGAGCATCCACCCGACCGACCCCGCCGTGATCACGAGGCCGGCCACCTGCAGTGACACCCCACGCGTGGTCAGCATGAGCGGCACGAACGCCTGCGACCCGAAGAAGGCGCCCGACACCAACAGGCGCGTGTTCACCACCGACGGCAACCCGGACGCCGTGGGTGCGAACCCGCGCGGCATGAGCTGGCGGAACCAGACCACGAGCAGGACGGCGCCCGCCGCGAGCCAGAGCAGCGAGACCGGTTCGAGGCGCTGCCCCGCGACCTGAACCAGGGCGATGCCGGCGGCGACCGCCATGGCCGCGTGGGTGGGGACGGGACGGGCCGGGCCCGCGGCGTCCGGGGGTTGGCGTTGGGCGAGGTGGCGCAGGCCGGGGGCCATCAGGGCGACCCCGGCCAGGACGAACGGCAGCACCGCCCAGAACACCCAATGCCAGCTGAAGGTCTCACTCAACCAGGCGGCGACGGCCGGGCCGACGAAGGACGGCAGCATCCAGGCCGCGGAGTACCACGTCATGATGCGGGCGCGCTCGACCGGGTCGAACGCGATCGCGGTGATCACCATGAGGGTGAGGTAGACCGCTCCCCCACCGAGGCCCTGGATGAACCGGGCCACGAGCAGCACCATCATCGTCGGTGCCAGGGCGGCGAGCACGATGCCCACCGCGAACACGACGAGACCGACCAACAGCGGCTTGACGGGGCCGATCGCGTCGGTGACGCGCCCGGCGACGACGATCGCGATGAGCTGGGCGATCATCATGGCGGTGAAGGCCCAGGCGTAGAGGTGGAGGTCCCCGAGGTCGGCGGCTGCGGCGGGCATGGCGGTGACGACGGCCATCCCCTCGAAGGCGACGGCCGTCACGCAGGTCAGCAGGCCGACGGTGAGCGCACGGCGCGAGGAGGGTGAGGACACGGGGGTCCATTCCACCACTGTTCCGTCCTAGGATGAAACGCATGACGCAGCTCACACCCGCACCGGGCGCCCAGACGGTCGTCGACGAACGCACCGAGTTCCGGCTCGACGAGGGCGACCACGAGCGCTTCAGCCACTACGTGCCCAAGAACAAGCTGACCGAGGCGATGGTGATGGGGACGCCCGTCGTCGCCCTGTGCGGCAAGGTGTGGGTGCCGAGCCGCAACCCCGACCGCTTCCCGGTCTGCCCCGAGTGCAAGGAGATCTGGGAGACCTTCGGCGAGGGCGGCAAGGGCGGCTCCGGTGACGGTGCCGGTGGTGGCGACGGTTCCGGCGGGGGCGGCGGCGAGTCATGACCCGCCCGCGGACGATCGTCGTCGTCCGCCACGGCAAGAGCTCGTGGAAGACGAACGACCCCGACATCAAGCGCCCCCTGTCGGCGCGCGGCACCCGTGACGCC
>CALMPQ010000269.1 GCA_937872005.1 uncultured Propioniciclava sp. | reverse complement strand
GCGCGGGGCGTCCCACGAGCACCTGTGCGAGCGTTCCCCTCCAGCTGCTCGGCTCTACTTCCTAGAACTCGTGTTCCCCGCTCTATCGCGCGACCGGGTCCAAGTTCCGAGTGCGGAAGGAGTTGCGCCAGCTCCCTTGGTCGGTGTCAGCTCACCTTGGCGTCTCGCAGGGTTTCGTGGCGGTTGAGGATGGCGTCGGCGCGGGCGCTGAGTTCGTGGGGGGTGTCGGTGGTGTCGCCGTTGAGGGTGGCGCGGATGAGGTGGTCTGCTTCGCTGCGTCGGCCTTCGGCGGTGGCGACGGCGATGAGGTCGAGTCGGGGGATTTCTTCGTGGGGGGCGGCGAGGATGGCGAGTTCGGTGGCTGCTCGTGCAGCCTGGTGGTCGTGGTTGGCCAGGGCGATGGTGCAGACGAGGTGTGCGGTGTCGACGATGGCGTAGGTGAGGTGGTGGTTGAGGCCGCTGTCGACCAGCCAAGAGCCGAGTTTGATGTCGCGCAGGGGTTGTCCGGTGACGAGGGTGAGGGCCTTCTTGAGGTCGGGTAGGCCGTCCGCGCCGCGTGCTTCACCGCGGACGCGCAGGCGGCGGAACAGGTCGGCGTCGACGAGGAGTCCGTTGACTTCGTAGCGGCCGCCGCCGAGCAGGTGGGAGGACTCGCTCTCCAGGGCGCCGGGGATGTGCGGCTCCCCCGTGGTGGGGTCGGTGCCGATCCACTGCCGCAGGTTGCTGATGTCGCGGCGGACGCGGTCGATGGCGATGCCGGTTGCTTCGGCGACTTCGGCGACGGTGACTCCGCGGGGTCGGGTGCCGAGGTAGGCGAGTAGTTGGGTGAGGAACGGTCGTTGTTTGGCGCCGGCGACCGCGTTGCCGCCGCGGCCGATGCGCACGGTGAGGGGGCCGAGGATGCTCAGCCGTGGCCGATCACTGTGCTTGGCGAACCATTCAGCCAGGTCGGCGTTGAGGCTGGGGTCGGCGTCCTCAACCTGGTGGCGGACCTCGTCGGGGACGATGGGCGCGAGCGTGCCCAGTTCCTCGGCGGTGGTGGCGGTCGCCCCGTAGGCCTCGTCGGGTTCGGGCAGGAGCGTGCTGCCGTCGACCTCGTGGTCGCCGCGCTGGCCCAGGCGGGGGTCGATCAGTTGCCCGGCCGCGTTGCTGTGCGCTTCCCACGCTTGGGTCGGGACGGCCGATGCGGGCATGGGTTCGTCCGTGGTTTGGTCGGCGACCTGCATGAGTTGAGCGACGCCGCCGGCTTCGTCGCTGGTGAGTCCGACGGCGATCAGGTCCAGTCCGACGCTGGGGATGACCACGCGACCCTCGGCGGTGAGGCGTACGTCGACGCCCGAGCCTGGGGTGGGCTGGTCGGTGTCGGTGATGATGAGCAGGCTGGTCCCGGTGCGGTGCGGCTGGTCCAGCACGTTCTGCAGGAGGCCGGTGACCTCGGGCGTGGTGGCGGTGTGAGCGTCGATGACCAGCACACGGCTGCCCCACAGGTCATCGCCGGCGCTGCGGGCGCGGGCGTGGGTGACGTCGGGCACGTCGAGCATGGCGAGCCGGTTGGCGGTGGCGTTGGCGTCGCGGAGCAGCGAGCCCAGGACGTCCAGGGTGGCGTGGTGCTGGAGCTTTCCGGGTTCGAGGTCGGTCAGTTCGGGGCAGGTGTTGATGCAGTCGACGCGGACGTCGCGGGCCCACGGGTTCAGGGTGAGTTCGGCGACCAGGTAGCGGGCGAGGTCGGCGGCGTAGGTGGCATCGCCGACCAGATGGAGCGCGCCTGCTTCTTCGACGTTGATCAACCACGTGGCACCGGCCTCGGTGGTGCCGATGGTGACCAGTTGCGGCCACGCCCGCTCGCTCGGCGTGGGTGGGGCGTCGAGGTTGGGTGCTTCGGCCAGGTCGAGGATCCAGCGCAGGTCGCTGTCGGAATCGGTGTGCCAGGGGGCGACCACGGTTTGAGGTTCGGCGAGGTGGAGGACGATGCGGGTGGCGGTCAGTGCGATGGCGGCGACGGTGGGGAGGGGCAGGTTGGCGGCCACGTGGGCGTTGGCGGTCCAGCGCAGGATGCGGTCGAGGTCGTCCACGCTGACGGCCACGGCCGGGTGGGCGAGCACGGTCTTCTCGATCGGGGCGAGCACGGCCGGGGTCAGCGGCATGGCACGGCCCGGCCGCCGGTGGCGTGCCTGCAGCGCGCGCCGGCGGGCCAGCGCCAAGGCGAGGGAGCCACACAGCAGGCCACCGGCGGCCAGACCGGGAACGAGCCAGGACCCCACCGGTGCGGGTTCCGCTTCGGTCTGCTCGCCCGCGTCGGACGCCACGTCGCCGGCCACGACTTGTCCAGGGTCGGCTGCTCGGCTGCGCTCGGGACCCGTCGAGGGCGCGGCGGTGGGCGGTGGGGCACTCTCGGTGGGGGCGTCCGCATCGGTGGGGTCGATCGCTGGGGGCAGCGTGTCTGGCTCACCGGCTGGTGTTCGGGCCCCGGTTGCGTCCGCGTTCGGGATGTGGAGGGTCCAGCCGATGTCGATCAGGTCGGGGTCGGTGAGGTGGCGTCCGTCGGGTTGGGTGATGTGGGTGGAGGCGTCGAAGATCTCCTGGTAGCGGGCGGCGTCACCCAGGTGGGTGGCGGCGAGCTTGCTGAGGCTGTCGCCGCGCTGCACGGTGATCGTCTCGACCCTCTCGCCTTCGCTGATCGCGAGGCCGGGGAGGGTGAGCTGCCAGCCGGGTTGGAGGAAGTCGGGTCCGGCGCGCAGCAGGGTGCGGTTGAGGTTGAGGATCTCGGGGTAGCGGGCGCCGTCGCCCAGATGCCGTTCAGCGATCCGCCACAGCGAGTCGCCCAGTTGCACCGTGTAGGGCTCGACTGGCGCTATCGGCTGAGCGGCTGGTGGTTCGGCGGGGGCCGGCTCGTTGGTCTCCTCCGGGATGGTGGTCGCGGTGACCGGGGCGGCCGGTGTTGGCGCGGCGAGGGCGGGGACGGGCAGGCTGCTGGTGGCCACGAACAGCAGGGCGGCCGCGCCGACGAGTCGCCCGGCGAGGCTTTGGGGGGCGTGGAGCGGCCCCAGCTGGGGCGCCTTGACCTGCCGGAGGGCGGCGATGGTCTCGATACCGATTAGGACGGCCAAGATGGCCCACACCCCCCAGCCGAGTACCCAGAGAAACGCCAGGGCGAGGGTGCCGTCGTCGGGGCGCAGCAGTGCCCCGATCGGGTCGGTGGTGAACCGGGTGAGCGCGGCGGGCAGCCCGAGGGCGAGCAGGACGGCGGGGAGGCCGGCGAGGATGGCGAGGATCACCAGGGTGGCGCCCAGGCCCTTGAGTCGGTTGATCATCATCGTTCCGTTCCGAACTGGGCGCGCACAAGGCGTGCTTCGGCGGTCCCGGTCAGCGTGGTGGTGCCGATCCCGGCGGCGCCGAGGAAGGTGGGGGTGTAGCTGCCGGTGACCGTGACGGTGAGGACGTTGCCGGCGGTGATGTGGGCCGAGCCGGTGTAGCCGGCTCCTGTCACGTGGGCGATGGCTGCGGCGCGGGCGCGGCTGCCGTCGACGGATGGGGTCGCTCCGCGCATGGCGTCCTGGCTGGTGACCTGCTGGGCGCCGGTGCGTGCTGCTTCGGCGGCGACATCGTTGACCTGCTGCAGGGTGTGCAGGCGTCCACCCAGATCGACCGCCACCCCGAGGATGAGGGTGAAGGTGGCCACGCTGAGGATCATCCACAAGGTGACCGACCCGGTCTCATCACGTCGTCGTCGCATGGCTTCTCCTGGGGGTTCGGGGCGAGGCGGTCAGGCTCGTTGGCGGTAGGTGTCCACCGGGCTGGTCGCCGTCGCCCGGATCGGGTAGGCGGCGCGGACGCCGGGGATGCCCAGGTCGCTGGCCGGCACGTCGCAGCTGACGGTGGCGGTCACCGCTGCGGGGGTGCCGACGGGACGGCTGAACTGGCTGGTGTCCACCAAGACGCTCTGCTGACCGCAGGTGAGCCCTTGGTTGGCCAGCGAGGCTTGCCCGGCCGCTTGACCCTTGCTCTGCGCGATCGTGTGGGTGCGTGCGATGGAGGCGGTGCGGGCGGCGTCCGCGGCGGCGGCTTGGACGGCCTGCTGGGCGATCGCGAGTCGTCCGCCCAGGATGGCCAAGGACAGGAACAGGACCGCCATCGGGACCACGATCACGGTCGCGATGGTGGCCGAACCACGCTCATCGGTACGACGATGGT
>CALMPQ010000268.1 GCA_937872005.1 uncultured Propioniciclava sp. | reverse complement strand
CTGCGGTCGGGGTACTCCACCGACGGGGGAGAGCTGGTGCGGTTGCGCGGCCTCGTGGCGGCGTACCTGGACGCCGGGGCCGACGGCCTCGTGCTCGGCTTCCTCACTGGGATGGGTGAGGTGGACGCCGACGTGGTCGCGGCACTGTTGGAGGGTTTCACCTGCCCGTGGACGTTCTCGCGTGCCTTCGACACGGTGCTGGACGCCGACCGTGGTTGGGCCATGGTGAAGCGCCTGCCAGGGTGCGATGGGGTCCGGACGGCCGGGTCGGCCCGGTCGCTGGAGCACGGGCTGGACGACCTGGTGGCGCGCTGCCGCGAGGACTCCGCGGTGGCGCGGCTCGTGGTGGCGGACGGCGACCTGCACCCCGACCACGTGCCGTGGCTGGCCCGCGCCGGCGTGCGCCAGTTCCACGTGGCCGACCAGGTGCGTCCGGGTGGGTCGCACAAGGCGTACGTCGACGAGGCCCTCGTGCGGTCCTGGCGGCGCCTGGTGGACACGGAGGTCAGGCACGCCCGGTAGGGGCGCGGTGGTTCACGTCCAGGGCGACGGCACTGCTGGGCGGCACGGTCACGGTGGCCTTGCCGCCCTGGACGGCGACCTTGGTTTCACAAGCGGTCAGGGCGTCGCAGTAGGTCCCGTCGGGCAGGCCCGTGGTCAGTTCCTGGGTGTAGCCCTCCGTGGCGTGGCCGTTGATCGCGATGAGGCCGAGGGAGCCGCGGTCGAAGGCGACGGCGTCCGGGCGCTGCCAGACGTTGGCCGGCTCGGCGTCGCCGACGACGGCCACCCACCCGGCGAGCGGGGCGAGGTCGCGGTGGGCACAGACCCAGGCCCCCTCGGGGAACGTGCCCGCGGCGTCCGGAGTGGCGCAGGAGACGTCATCGACCGCGCCACCCGACTGGGGTGCGCCGGTGTCGCGCTCGCTGAAGGCGTAGCCGCTGTACAGCACCGGCGTGCCGTAGGGGACGGCCAGCATGAGGATGCCGGCGAGCCGGAAGCGGGCGGCGTCCTTGTAGGTGGCGGTCTGGCCGTTGCGTTCGGTGTCGTGGTTGGTCACGAAGGTGAACGCCTTGTCGGAGGGGACCGAGCCGTCGCGCAGGTTGAGGGCGCGGTGCAGGGCTCCGCCGGGGATGACGCCGGCGATGTCCTTGGCGAAGGCGAAGGTGAAGACGCCGCCGGAGCCGAGGTAGTCCTCGGGCTGGACGGGCTCACCCGGCGCGCGGATCACCTCGGAGATGACCAGCGGATCACCCGCGACCGCAGAGACGATGGCCTCGACGTCGTCGGCGGGCATGTGCTTGGCGGCGTCGATGCGGAAGCCGTCGACGCCCAGGGAGCGGAGGTCCTCCAGGTAGGCGGTGATCGTCGCCCGGACGCCGGGGTCGCCCGTGCGGAGGTCGGCCAGTCCCGAGAGCTGGCACTCCTGGACCTGCTGGCGGTCGCGATAGTTCTCGATGTTGCCCGACGCCGTGGCGCAGGTGTGGAAGTCGGCCGCGTCGTAGAGGCCGGGGTAGTCCTGGTGGGTGAACTCGGTGCCGGCGAAGCCGGTGCCGCCGGCGATGCCCGCCATGTGGTTGATGACGGCGTCGGCGACCACCTTCACCCCGGCGTCGTGGCAGGCCTGCACCATCGCGGCGAATTCGTCGCGCGTGCCGAGTTTCGACTCGATGCGGTAGCTGACGGGCTGATACGACGTCCACCAAGGGTCGCCCTGGATGTGCTCCTGCGCCGGTGAGAGCAGCACGAAGTCGAACTGCTGCGGGCCCAGCACGTCGGTGCACTCGCGGGCGACCGAGTTCCAGGTCCACTGGAAGAGTTGGACGCCGACCTGGCGGTTGGTCGGTTGGCCGGGTGGGGCGTCCGGGGTGGTGGCGCACCCGGCCACCCCGAGGAGTCCGGCCGCCAGGAGGGCCACGAAGCGTCGCATGGGTCGATCCTGCCCGATGCGGCCCTAGATCGACGGGTGGTCCGGGTCCGGGGGGAGCGCGGGCTGGGGGTCGGGGTGCTCGGATGGGCCGGGCTCGATGTGCACGACCGTCTGGGTCTCGGGGAACGTCCTGTCGATGGCGACCTCGATGTCGTCGGCGAGGTCGTGGGCGCGCTCGACGGTCCAGTGCCCGGGCACGATGACGGTGGTCTGCACGAACCGCTGCCGCCCCGACTCGCGGGTGCGCAGGTCGGACACGGTCACGCGGGCGTCGCCGATCACGCCGTCCATCGCCTCGCGGATCGCGCTGACCTCATCCGCCGGCAGCGCGGCGTCCAGGAGCCCGACGGCCGACCGTCGCACCAGCCGGAACCCGGTCCACAGGATGTTCAGCCCCACGATGAGCGCGACGAGCGGGTCGATCCACAGCTGGGTCGGGAAGACGAGCAGCAACCCCACGCCGATGATGACGCCGACGGTCGTCCACACGTCGGTCATCAGGTGGTGGCCGTCGGCCTCGAGCGTGATCGAGCGGTGCTTGCGGCCGACGCGGATCAGGATCAACCCGACCACGAGGTTCAACACCGTCGCGATGACCGACAGCACCAGGCCGATGCCGATGGCCTCCAGCGGCTGGGGGTGCACGAAGCGGTTGATCGCCGACACGATGATGCCCGCGGCCGCCACGAAGATCAGCGCGCCCTCGACCAGCGAGCTCATGTACTCGGCCTTGCCGTGGCCGAAGTCGTGGTTGTGGTCGGCGGGCTTGCCCGACACTGCCAGCGCCCACAGGGCGACCAGTGCCGCCACCAGGTTGACGATCGACTCCAGGGCGTCGGACAGGAAACCGACCGAGCCGGTGATCCAGGCGGCCGAGGCCTTGATCGCCACCGTCAGCACGGCGGCGACCACCGACAGCAGCACGAACTTCATCAGGAAGCCGGTCGACACCGTCTCCTGCTGATGCGACGCGTTGCTCTGCATGGCGGTTCCTTTCGCGGGTGGGCCGCGCCAAGGTTAGTCCTGGATCGGGACGGTGGACTCCTCGATCCTCCCGATGTTGCCAAGCCACGCCCGCGGTTCGTCGATGGTTGCCACGATCTGCGCCAACTCCGCCGGCCAGACCGGCTCGGGCAGGGCGTCCAGCTCGCTGATCGGCACCCACGCATGGCCGTCGAGCGTCACCTGCTCTTCGACGGTGTGCCCCGAGGTGTCGAGCTCGAACCGCGGCGTCCGCACCACGTAGAAGCACTCGCTCTGCTCGCAGATCTGGTCGGAGTACCCGTGCGCCGCCACGCGTCGCAACACCGGCCCGATCAACGCGGACGCCGCGACCTCCAGCCCCGTCTCCTCCCGCAGCTCGCGGACGGCGGTCTGTTGCTCGGTCTCGCCGGGGTCCATGCCGCCCCCGGGGGTCGTCCACCAGCGCGAGCCCGGGACGCCGGGGTCGGTGTCGGCGAACAGCAGCACGTGCGTGCCGTCGGTCACCACCACA
>CALMPQ010000267.1 GCA_937872005.1 uncultured Propioniciclava sp. | reverse complement strand
TGCATGCGGGTTCCCCCTCGGCCAACCCCGTGGGCACCCGCAGGGACGACATTCGACGCCCCCGGAGATGGTCGGGCGGGGCGTCGAGCTTCGGTGGAGCAGGGTGGAAGCGGTCAGGACCCGGGGCGTCCGGAACGATTGGCCGGGGCCGGACGGGCCGGCCGCACCAATCGCCCCACCAGGTCGGCGACGCCGCGGACCGCCTCGGGCACGCGGAGCGTGCGGCGCAGGTCCATGCGCCACTGGCGCCCGGCGACCGACTCGGTGAAGCCGAGCTTGTCGAGGAACGCACCGGGCAGGTGCCGGCAGTCGGGCACGCCGAACGTGCCGGGCGCGACGATGCTGCGCGCCCGTCGTGAGGTCAGCACGGCCGCGGCGCGGTGCACGAGTTGGGTGCCGATGAGCTCGCGCACGTCCTCGCGGCGCACCCAGGCCTGGACGACCACCACGGCCCCCTGCGGGTAGGGCCCACCGAGCTCGGACGCCGGCGCTGCGGCCAGCACCCCCACGACCTCGCCGTCCCGGACGGCCTTCCACCCGAAGGTGGCGCCGCGGGGGGTGCGGCCGCACCACGGGCACGCGAGTTCGCGCAGGTCGACGCTGTCCAGGGCCACCAGCGAACGCACGCGGCTCACCTCCGTTCAGACCCACGCCGACAAAGTGGAAGAATGGTCGGGTGAGCTCATCCGAACTGTCCCGCCGCGACACGCGGCTGGACCCGTACATCGACCAGTATGCAGACCGCACGGGATCCATGACCGTGTCGGCCGTACGAGCTCTCTTCTCCGTCGCCAACCGCCCCGAGGTGGTCTCGTTGGCCGGCGGCATGCCGAACATCGCCGACCTCCCCCTGGGCAAGCTCGGGGCCAGCTTCGACGAACTGATCCAGACCAAGGGCGTTCAGGCCATGCAGTACGGGTCGGGCCAGGGTGAGCTGTTCATGCGCGAGAAAATCGTCGAGGTGATGGCCGAGGAGTCGATCACCGCCAACGCCGACGACGTCGTCATCACGTGCGGCAGCCAGCAGGCGCTCGACCTGGTCACGCGCATCTTCATCGACCCGGGCGACGTGATCCTGGCCGAGGCGCCCAGCTACGTCGGGGCGATGGGCACCTTCAACGCCTATCAGGCCAAGATCCACCACGTGGCCATGGACGAGCACGGTCTGGTCCCCGAGGCGCTGCGCGACGCGATCGTCGCCCTGCGGGCGGCGGGCAGGGCGGTGAAGTTCCTCTACACGATCCCGAACTTCAACAACCCCACGGGCATCACCCAGCCGCTCGAGCGGCGCCGCGAGGTGCTGGCGGTGGCGCACGAGCACGGCGTGCTCGTCGTCGAGGACAACCCGTACGGTCTGCTCACCATCGAGGGTGAGCCGATCGACGCGATGCGCTCCATGGACGACCAGGTCATCTACCTCGGCTCCTTCTCGAAGACGTTCGCGCCGGGCTTCCGGGTCGGCTGGGTGCTCGCGCCCCACGCCGTCCGCGAACGACTGACCATCGCGCAGGAGGCGGCCGTGCTGTCCCCGCCGGTGTTCAGCCAGTTCGCGATCACGAACTACCTCGACAACTTCGACTGGCGCGGCCAGATCGACACGTTCCGGGGCATGTACCAGGCCCGGCGCGACGCGATGCTCGACGGCCTCGCCGCCCACATGCCCCCCGGCACGACGTGGACGACCCCCAACGGCGGCTTCTTCGTCTGGGTGACCCTGCCCGAGGGCCTCGACTCCCAGGCCCTGCTGCCCCGCGCGGTGAACGAGCGGGTCGCCTACGTTCCGGGCACCGCGTTCTACGCCGACGGGTTCGGCAGCCGCAACATGCGCCTGTCGTACTGCTTCCCGACCCCCGAGCGCATCTACGAGGGCACACGCCGCCTCGGCAAGGCCATCGCCGACGAGATGGAGATGCACCGCACCTTCGGCCTCGGGCCCGACACCGCCCGCCACACCCGCGATCTCGGCCCCGCGCCGGACGTCAGCTAAGGAGAACCCTGTGCCCGACAACGTCATCGTCCTCGCCGGTGGGCTGTCGCACGAGCGCGACGTCTCCCTGCGATCCGGACGCCGCGTGGCCCAGGCCCTCCGCGATACCGGCCACGCCGTGCTCGAGGCCGACGTCAACGCGTCGTTGATCGACACGATCCGCTCGGTGGACTCCCCCGTCGTGTTCCCCGTCCTGCACGGCGGAGCCGGGGAGGACGGCGCGCTCCGCTCGGTCTTCGACCTGCTCGAGGTGCCCTACATCGGCTCGACCGGCCCGGCGTCCCGCATCGCGTTCGACAAGGCTGTCAGCACGCCCATCGTCGCCGCCCACCCGGCCGGTTTCCGGACGCCGCGGCAGTCGTCCCTGCCCCACGACATGTTCCGCGAACTGGGCGCGGCCAACCTGATCGCCGCGCTGGGTGAGCAGATCGGCTTCCCGATGATGGTCAAGCCCGCGCGCAGCGGGTCGGCGCTGGGGTGCACGAAGGTGACGCAGGCGTCCGAACTGCCGGCGGCGGTCGTGTCGGCCTTCGCCTATGGGGACATCGCGATCGTCGAGGAGTTCATCGAGGGCGTCGAGGTGGCCGTCTCGGTGGTCGATGTGGGCGACGGGCCGCGGGCGCTCCCGGCGGTCGAGATCCGGCCGCGGTCGGGCGTCTACGACTACACGGCGCGCTACACCGCCGGGGAGACGCGCTTCGTGACGCCGGCC
>CALMPQ010000266.1 GCA_937872005.1 uncultured Propioniciclava sp. | reverse complement strand
ACGAACGGGATGCCGCGCCGGTCGGCGTAGCGGATCTGCTTGCCGAACCGGTCGGCCTTGGGCGCCACCTCGGTGGGGATGCCGCGCGCACGCAGCGCCGCGGCCGTCGCCATGGCAGCGGCCCGGGTCTCCTCCGCATCGACGGCGACCAGCACGCAGGTCGGCACCGACCGGGACGCCACCAGCTCACCCTTCGCGATCAGCGGGGCCAGGATGCGCGTGACGCCCACCGACACGCCGACGCCCGGCCAAGTGCGCTTGCCGTCCGTGGCCAGCGCGTCGTAGCGGCCGCCGGAGCAGATCGACCCGAGCGACTCGAAGCCCTCCATCTCGGTCTCGTAGACGGTGCCGGTGTAGTAGTCCAGCCCCCGGGCGATCTTGAGGTCGGCGACCATGCGCCCGGGAACCGCCGCAGCGGCGGCCTCGACCACCTCGGCGAGCGCGGCCAGCCCCTCGTCCAACAGCTCGTGCTGGACGCCCAACGCCCGCACCTGCTCCACGAAGGAGGTGTCGGGGGTGCAGATCGTGGCCAGCGCCAGACACTTGTCGGCGGCCTCGGGGCTCATCCCGAGTTCGTCGACCAGCAGGGCCCGCACGGCGTCCGGCCCGATCTTGTCGAGCTTGTCGACCCGCTGCAGGACGGCCATGTGGTCGGTGACGCCCAGGCCACGGTAGAAGCCTTCGGCCAGCTTGCGGTTGTTGACGTGCATGACCACCGGAGGGACGCCGAACCGGGTGTGCAGTGTCTCCAGGGCCTCCAGCATGACCAGGGCCACCTCGACGTCGTGGTGGCCCGCAAGTGCGTTCTCGCCCACCACGTCGATGTCCGCCTGCACGAACTCGCGGTAGCGCCCCTCCTGCGGCCGCTCGCCGCGCCAGACCTTCTGCACCTGGTAACGCCGGAACGGGAACGCGAGGTGCCCCGCGTTCTCGAGCACGTAGCGCGCGAAGGGCACGGTCAGGTCGAAGTGCAGGCCGAGGTCGTCGCCCGACTCGCCCTCAGCGGCGTGCAGCCGGCGGACGACGTAGACCTCCTTGGTGATCTCGCCCTTGCGGGTCAGGGAGTCCATCGTCTCGACCGCCCGGGTCTCGATGGACGCGAACCCGTGCAGTTCGAACGTCTCCCGCAGCGAGTCGAGGACGGCCTGTTCCACGATCCGCCCGGCGGGAAGGAACTCGGGGAATCCGGACAACGGCTTGGGACGCATGTTCACCTCAGGTACGAGTCGTGCAGGTAGGAGTTGGTGGCCCGCTCGTGGGCCATGGTGGTCTCGGGCCCGTGGCCGGGCAGGAGCACCGCGGTGTCGGGCAGGGCCAGCACGACGTCGCGCAGCGTCCGGCGCATCGCGTCGTCGTCGCCGCCCGGCAGGTCCGTGCGGCCGATGGACCCGGCGAAGACCACGTCGCCGGTGAAGATGATCTCGGTCAGCTCGGGCGCCTGGGGCACCGGCGTGAGGAGGGGCGTCCGCCACAGCAGGCATCCCGGGCGGTGGCCCGGGGCGATCTCGGTGGTGAACGTCGTGCCCGCCAGCTCGAGCGTCTCGCCGCCGGCCAGGTCGCGCAGGTCGGCCGGCTCGACGTGGTTGACGTTGAACCGCTCGATGATCTCGGTGGCCCACGGCATCAGCAGGCTGGTGTCGAACAGTTCGCGGTCCGCCGCGTGCAGGTACGCCGGAACGCCGTAGTGGTCGGCCACGTCGGCCGCCCCGCCCACGTGGTCGGGGTGGCCGTGGGTCAGGAGGACGGCCTCGACGACGAGGTCGCGCTCGTCGACGATCGCCTTCACGCCATCGAAGGCGTTCACGCCGGGGTCGACGACCACGCAGCGGCGGCCGTCCATGGCCAGCAGGTAGCAGTTCGCCTGCAACGGACCGGCCGGGAAGGAGGTCAGGAACACGTCCGTTACCTTATCGTCGGCCAGACAGCGCGCGCCGCGGGGGGGTTTTCGTGCAAGATGGAGCCCATGACTGACTCTGCAGGTCCGGCCAGCTTCGGTCGTGTCGATCCCGATGGCACCGTCTACGTGACCACGGGTGAGGGCGAACGAGCGGTCGGTCAGGTTCCCGACGTGTCCCCCGACGAGGCGCTCGCCTTCTTCGTCCGGCGGTTCGAGGCCCTCGACCTGGAGGTGACGCTGCTGGAGCAGCGGCTCGGCTCCGGCGCGGTCTCCCCCGACGATGCGCGCCACACGATCAAGAACCTGCGCAAGTCGGTGGCCGAGGCGAACGCCGTGGGTGACCTGGCCGCACTCGAGGCTCGCCTCGACGCGATGCAGCCCAAGCTGGCCGAGGCGTCCGAGGCCCGCAAGGCGGTGCGCGCCAAGCAGCACGAGGCGACCCGCGAGGCCAAGGAGGCCATGGTCGGGGAGGCCGAGACCCTGGCCGCCGGCAACGACTGGCGCGGTGGCGTGAACCGCTTCCGCCAACTCCTCGACGACTGGAAGAAGCTCCCCCGCATCGACCGGGCCACCGACGACGCCCTGTGGCACCGGTTCAGCTCCGCCCGCACCACCTACACGCGGCGCCGCAAGGCGCAGTTCGCCGAGCAGTCCGCCAAGTGGGGCGAGGCGAAGGCCACCAAGGAGCAGATCATCGAGGAGGCGCGCGGGCTGGTCGACTCCACCGAGTGGGGCCCGACCTCGGGTGCGTTCCGCGACCTGATGACGCGCTGGAAGGCCGCGGGCTCCGCCGCCCGTGAGCACGACGACAAGCTGTGGAGCGAGTTCCGCGGCCTGCAGGACCAGTTCTTCGGCGCGCGCACCGCCGCCCAGAGCGCCCAGGACGAGGAGTTCTCCGGCAACCTCACCGCCAAGGAGGAGCTGCTCACCAAGGCGGAGGCGGAGATCCTTCCGGTGACCGACCTGGAGGCCGCGCGCACGGCGTTCCGCAGCTTCCTCGAGGAGTACCACGCGCTCGGCAAGGTCCCCCGCGACTCCATGCGTGGCCTCGACAACCGGGTGCGCACCATCGAGCAGGCCGTCCGCAAGGCCGAGGAGGACGAGTGGAAGCGCACCGACCCCGAGGCGCGCCAGCGCGCCGAGGAGACGGTGGCGATGCTCAGCACCGAGATCGACAAGCTGCAGGCCAAGGTCACCAAGGCCGAGGCCCGGGGCGACAAGCAGGCCGCCAAGAAGGCGCAGGACTCCATCGCGACCTACCAGACCTGGCTCGACCAGGCGAAGGCGACGCTCGCCGACTTCACGCGGTAGTCCCCTGAGCCTGTCGAAGGGCTAACGGATGACCCCCGACGACCGGGCCGCAGCGACCGCTGCGGTCCGGT
>CALMPQ010000265.1 GCA_937872005.1 uncultured Propioniciclava sp. | reverse complement strand
CGCCTTCTGGGCGTCGGGGTAGGTGTCGAACACGCCCAGCGACTGGGGGTACTCCAGCTTGAACAGCGCCTGGTTGGCCGCGATCGGGTTCTGCGACGTCATGATTCCCTTCCTGCCCCCATGCCGGCGGCCTGACCGCGCGCCAGGATGGCGCCCGCGAGCTTTACTCCGGCCTCGTCGACCATCTCGTCGTCCACCACGATCGCACCCCGGGCCCCGCCCGACAAGGACGTGGCTTCGGCGTATGCGTCCATGATGCGCCGGGCTCGCTCGTAGTCCTCAACGCGCGGCGAGTAGGCGGCATTCCCCGCCTCGACCTGCGCGGGGTGCAGCACCCACTTGCCGTCGTAGCCCAGCGCCGCCGACAAGGCCGCCGAGGCCTCGAACCCCGCCACGTCGCGGATCGCCACGAACGGCCCGTCGATCGCCTGCAGCCCGTTCGCTCGGGCCGCCACCAGGATCGACACCAGCACGTGGTGGAACGCGTCCGCCGGGTAGCCCGCCGGCTGTGCGCCCACGTTGAGCCCGCCCATGCCGAGCGACGCCATGAAATCACCCGGGCCGAACACCAGGCTCTCCAACCGATCGGACGCCCCGGCGATCGCGTTGACCGCCACCAGGCCCACGGCGTCCTCGATCTGCACCTCGAGACCGATGCCGCCGACCGGCAGCCCGGCCTCCTGCTCAACCTGCGACAGCAGCAGGTCCAGGGCCACGACCTGGTCGGGAGCCGTGGCCTTGGGCAGCACCAAGCAGTCGATGAACCGCCCCGCGCCGAGCACGACCTCGCTCACGTCGCGGTACGTCCACGGCGAGCTCCAGTCGTTGACGCGTACCGTCACGGTCGGCGCGGCGAAACCCTCGCCCGAGGTGAGGGCGCCGACGATCCGCTGCCGGGACTCCTCCTTGACGGCCGGGGCGACGGCGTCCTCGAGGTCGAGGAACAGGGCGTCGACCTTCAGCCCGCGCGCCTTGGCGATGAACCGGTCGGAGCTGCCCGGCACGGCGAGCACCGTGCGGCGGACGCGGGCGGGTCTGTTCTGGCGGGCCATGTCCCGCAGCCTAGTGGGACAGCGGGACCGCGAGGTTGGCGCCGTACGCCTCGAGCCCGAGCCGAGCCGCGACCGCCCGCGACGCGACGTTCTCCCGGGCGACCCGGTAGGCCGCGAACCCCGACAGCCCCACGCCGGCCGCCAGCGCCGCCGAGGCGACCATCGAGCCCAGGCCACGGCCACGTTCCTCCGGGAGGACGAGGACGCCGACGTCCACCGGCCAGCCCCACAGGGTGGTCAACACGGACGCCGCGACCAACCGCCCGTCCTCCACCACCCCGAACGCGGCGTGGGGTCTCCGGTCGAACCCCGACTCGCGCCACTCGTCCTCGGGGACCAGCGCCCGGAGCTCGTCCAGTTGCTGGGGGTCGAGGGGGTGAGCCGCCGGGGCGAGGTCGGTGCCGTGGTCCGCCCAGAAGTGGTCGGCCGGCCCGAGCACAGGGGCCGCCGCGATCGGCGCCCACGTCGCCGGGTCGAGCAACTCCCCCGGGCCGTGGCTGAGTGCGACGGAGGCCACGGCGTCCACGAGCGCCAAGGGGGCATCGACGTAGGCGTGGTCACCCAGCAGCACCACCAGTGCCGCGTCGTCGTACCGCCCGCTCGTGGCCACCGTCACCGGTGCCAGACCCGGCACGGGCACGCCGAAACGCCGGGACCAGTGCCCGTCGATCCGGCTGCGCGTGGCGTCCTCCACAGCGGCAGCGTACTGGCGCCCCACGCGGCAGGATGGACGCCATGACCGACGCACCCGGAACTTCCGTCTCCCTCACCCGCCGCGACCTCATGGCCTACACGGCCACCAACGGGCGCGGGGCGACAATCGACGTGGGTGGGGACGGCAACTTCTCCCCCGTCGAGTTGCTGCTGGCCGCCATCGGCGCGTGCACCGCCGTCGACGTCGACGTGATGACGTCGCGTCGCGCGATCCCCGAGGTCTTCGAGGTGCTCTCCTCAGGCCGCAAGGAAACCGAGGGCGGCAACCACATGGAGGACCTGCAGGTCACCTTCCGGCTCCGCTTCCCCGAGGGTCCCGAGGGTGACCAGGCCCGCGCGCGGATCGCCCCGGCGGTCAAGGCGTCCCACGAACGCGACTGCACCGTCTCGCGCACGGTCGAGCTGGGCACGCCAATCGCGTTCGTCATCGGCGGGGAGTAAACCCCATGGCGCCCATCCCCACCCGTGACCTCGCCCTCGCCAACTGGATCGCACCCCGGATGCGCCCGTGGGGGCCGGGTCACGGCACCCCCGTCGCCTCGGTCGTGCCCGGCGGCTTCGGCGCCTACGCCCGGATCCTCCACCCGGTCGAGGACGACGACGGGACGCCCCTGCGCTGGTCCGACGCCTGCCGCGAGTCCGGCGCCACCGCGCACGCGCTGATGCAGTGGACCGCGATCACGCCCGCCCGACTGGTCAACCGGTCCTCGCCGATGCAGGGGTCACTCGGGGCAACGCAGCTGGCCGCCGTGCTCGACCACCTGCCGGCCACCGGCGAGCTCACCCAGGCGTTCTGGATCGGCTGGGGCCAGTACAACGGCGGGTCGGCCCGCTTCGGGTGGAACGAGGACGGCACCACTTGGCACGAGGACGTCCCCCCGCTGAAGCCGTTCGCCGACCCAACCTTCCCCGTGTTCACGCTGCCCCACCGCGAGTACGTGCTCTACCGCGGGCCCGTGACCCCGGGCGCCGACCTGCGGGGCGAGCCCGACGAACACGCCCAGTCCCCGTCCCTGCTGTGGCCCGACGACCACAGCTGGTGCTTGGCCACCGAGGTGGACTTCGACTCGACCCTGGTCGGCGCCACGCCCGAGGTCGTCGACGCCATCCTCGCCGACCCGCGCCTGGAGGCGTGGCCGGTCGAGTCCTGGGACGACCTGTCCCTGGGCGGGGACAGGCTCAACGAGCGTTAGGTGACCAACAGGTTCAGCTTCCGACCCGCCAGCCCCCGCTTGCGGGACGCCAACCGCTCGGCGAGCCCGTCCAGGGCCTCGGCGGCCGGGCGTGCGGCGTCCGAACCGACGAGCGGGACGCCGGCGTCACCGGCGGCGCTCATGGCGCGGTCGATGGGCACCTCGGCCAGCAGCGGCACGTCGTAGCCGAGGCGCAGGGTGAGCGCCTCGGCGACACGCGCGCCACCCCCCGAGCCGAACAGGTCGACGCGGTGGCTCTCCCCGCAATGGGGGCACGCCGCGTCGAGGTAGGCCATGTTCTCGACCACGCCGATGACCTTCTGCTCGACCATGGACGCCATGGTCCCGGCCCGCTCGGCCACCTCGGCGGCGGCCTGCTGCGGGGTGGTCACGACGAGCACCTCGGCGTTGGGCAGCTTCGAGCCCAGCGACATCGCGACGTCGCCGGTGCCCGGGGGCAGGTCGACGAGCAGGAAGTCGAGGTCGCCCCAGTACACATCGGCCAGGAACTGCTGGATCGCCCGATCCAGGATCGGCCCGCGCCACGCGATCACTTGGTCACGCGACTGCTTCAGCATGCCGATCGAGATCACCTGCATGCCCCCGACCGTCACGGGCAGGATCATGTCGTCGATGCCGGTCACGTCGGCGTCGGCGATGCCCAGCATGGGCGGGATGGAGTGGCCGTAGATGTCGGCGTCCAGCACGCCGACCTTCTTGCCGCGGTTCGCGAGGGCCTGGGCGAGGTTCACGGTCACCGACGACTTGCCGACGCCGCCCTTGCCGGACGCGACCAGGATCACCTGGGTCAGGTTGTCGGCCTTCGCGAACGGGATCGACCGCTCCTGGACGCCGCCGCGCAGCTTGGTCTTCAGCTCGTCGCGCTGCTCGTCGGACATGACACCGAACTCGAGGTCGAGCGACGTGATGCCCTCGACCGAACGCAGGGCCTCGTGCACGTCGTGCTCGATCGTGTTGCGCATCGGGCAGCCTGAAATCGTCAGCAGCACCTTCACCGCGGCCGCCCCGTCCTCGTCGACCGACACCGACTCGACCATGCCGAGTTCGGTGATGGGCTTGTGGATCTCGGGGTCGTTCACGCGGGACAGCACGTCCCACACGGCGGCGTTCAGGCTCTCGACAGACATGCGCTCCACCTTACCGAGCCGCGGGGTCGCCCTCTTCCTCGTCCCGATTCAGCTCCTCGAGCAGGTCGCGCAGCTCGCCGCGGATGAAGTCACGGGTCGGCATCTCGTTGATCCGCATACGCAGCGAGGCGATCTCGCGGGCGAGGAAGTCCATGTCCGCGCGCGACTGGGCCGCCACGCGGCGGTCGTTCTCGGCCGTCACCCGGTCGCGGGCCTCCTGCCGGTTCTGCGCCAACAGGATCAGGGGTGCCGCATACGACGCCTGGATCGAGAGGATCAGCGTCAACAGCATGAACGGGAACGCGTCGTTCAGCAGGTGCGGCGCGAAGGTGTTGATCAGGATCCAGCCGGCGACGAACGCCGACATCCAGATCAGGAACCGCGCGGTCCCCATGAACCGGGCGAAACCCTCGGCGAACGCGCCGAACGCGTCCTCGGAGAACTTGACCTTGGGCAGCCAGGTGCGCTGGCGCCCGGGCGTGTTGAGGCGCTCAGGCTGGGGCGTCGCCATCGCTCACCCCCTGCGCGAGCTGCAGGCCGCGCCAGTCGGCGGGCAGGATGTGGTCGAGCACGTCGTCGACGGTGACCGCACCCACGAGCATCCCCTTGTCGTTCACCACCGGCGCGCACACGAGGTCGTAGGTGGCGAAGTAGCGGCTCACGTGCGCCACGTCGGCCGACGGCAACAGGGGCCTGATCGAGCTGTCGACCAGCCCCGCCGCGAGCACGGAGGGGGGTTCGCGCAGCAACCGCTGGATGTGCACCGCACCGAGGTAGCGCCCCGTGGGGGTCTCCAGGGGCGGCCGGCACCGGAACGCCAGCGCCACGAGCGCCGGCGTGACCTCCTCGTG
>CALMPQ010000264.1 GCA_937872005.1 uncultured Propioniciclava sp. | reverse complement strand
CGGCATCACGGTGATCTCCGGGCCCGCGGGCGTGGGCAAGGGCACCGTGGTGCAGCTGTTGAGAAAAGCCCATCCCGAGGTGTGGGTGTCGCTGTCAGCGACGACGCGACCACCCCGACCGTCCGAGGTGGATGGCGTCCACTACCTGTTCGTGACCGATGACGAGTTCGACTGCCTGGTCGAGGACGACGGGCTCCTCGAGTGGGCCGTGGTCCACGGCAAGCACCGCTACGGGACGCCGGCGGGCCCGGTCCACGATGCCGAGGCCGCTGGTCGCCCGGTGGTGCTCGAGATCGACCTGCAGGGGGCCCGGCAGGTGCGCGAGCGGCTGCCGGACGCGCACTTCGTGTTCCTCTCCCCGCCCGACTGGACAACGTTGGTCGGACGGCTGGAGGGCCGGGGGACCGAATCCCCCGACCAAGTCGCCCGCCGGCTCGAGACGGCCCGCATCGAACTCGCCGCCGCCGAGGAGTTCGACGAGGTCATCGTGAACGACGAGTTGGGCCGCACCGTCGAGCAACTGGTAAGCTCCTTGGGTTTGCAACCCCAGACGTTCGCAAAGGATGGAAGTTGAGCACCCATGTTCCCGAGGGGATCACGAACCCCCCGATCGACGAGCTCCTGAGCAAGGTCGACTCCAAGTACCGCCTGGTCCTGTTCGCCGCGAAGCGCGCTCGCCAGATCAACGCCTACTACAGCCAGCTCGGTGAGGGCCTGCTCGAGAACGTCGGCCCGCTGGTCGACACCTCCGTGCAGGAGAAGCCCCTGACCATCGCCCTGCGCGAGATCAACGCCGACGTGCTCGAGGTGACCGAGATCGACCCCGAGGCCGAGGCCGCCGCGCGCGCCGAGGCCGAGGCGGACCCCGACTTCGGCCTCGACCCGTTCGACCCCGACGACCTGTCCTGAACCTGTCCCGGGTGACCGCGTGAGTCGCATCGTCCTTGGCGTCGCCGGGGGAATCGCCGCCTACAAGGCGTGCGAGGTCCTCCGGCGATTCAGCGAGTCCGGCCATGAGGTCACCGTGGTCCCGACCCCGAACGCACTCGAGTTCGTGGGGGAGACCACCTGGGCCGCCCTCTCGGGCCGTCCCGTCGCCACCTCGGTGTTCGAGAACATCACCGACGTGCCGCACGTCCGCATCGGCCAGCAGGCCGACCTCGTCGTGGTTGCGCCCGCCACCGCGGACCTGCTCGCTCGGGCGGCCACCGGCCGCGCCGACGACCTGCTCACCAACGTGCTGCTCACCGCACACTGCCCGGTGCTGATGGTGCCCGCGATGCACACCGAGATGTGGCTGCACCCCGCGACCCAGGCCAACGTGGCGACGCTGCGCGAACGCGGCGTGCTGGTGATGGACCCGGCGGCCGGTCGGCTCACCGGAGCCGACACAGGCCCCGGACGCCTGCCCGAGCCCGTCGACATCGTCGCCGTGGCCGCCTCCGTGCTGGACGACCCGGCCACCGCCGATGCCGTGCGCGCCCGCGACCTCGCCGGGAAGCACGTCGTGGTCAGCGCCGGCGGCACCCACGAGGCGCTCGACCCGGTGCGGTTCCTGGGCAACGCGTCCTCGGGACTGCAGGGCATCGCGCTGGCCCGCGCGGCTGCTCTGCGCGGCGCGCGGGTGACGTTGGTCGCCGCCAACGTGAGCCAGCCGCTGCCCTCGGGCTGCACCGTCGTGCCCGTTCGCTCGACCGGTGACCTCGCCGAGGCGATGCTCGCCCTGCAGCCGGACGCCGACGCGATCGTCATGGCAGCCGCCCCGGCCGACTTCACGCCCGTCAACCCCGCGGACGGCAAGATCAAGAAGGACGGCTCCGGCGGCCTCGTGCTCGAGTTGGAGCAGACCACCGATGTGTTGGCCACCCTCAGCGGGGGGCGTCCGCGCGAGCAGGTGATCGTCGGCTTCGCCGCCGAGACGGCCGCCGACGAGGCCGACCTGCTGCGGCTGGGCCGGGAGAAGCTGGAGCGCAAGGGCTGCGACCTGCTCGTGCTCAACAACGTCTCGGGCGGTGCCGTGTTCGGCGCGCCCGACAACACCGTCACCATCATCGACGCCGAGGGCGTCGTCGGGGCGGCGTCCGGCGACAAGTCGGCCATCGCCCACCGCATCTGGGACGCCGTCGTGGCGTCCACGAAGGAGAAGAAGTGAGTCGCCTGTTCACGTCGGAGTCGGTCACCGAGGGGCACCCCGACAAGGTGGCGGACGCCGTCTCCGACGCCGTCCTCGATGCGCTGCTGGCCGACGACGTGGCGTCCCGCGTCGCGGTCGAGACGCTCGTGACGACCGGCACCGTCGTGGTGGCCGGCGAGGTCTCGACGTCGGCCTACGCCGACATCTCGGCGATCGCCCGCGAACGGATCCTGAGGATCGGCTACGACCGGGCCGAGGCGTCCTTCGACGGCAAGAGCTGTGGCGTGCTGGTGTCGCTGGGCTCGCAGAGCCCCGACATCGCGCAGGGTGTGAACTCGGCCGAGGAGGTGCGCGACGGTGTCGCGCTCGACGACCTCGACCGCCAGGGGGCCGGCGACCAGGGCCTCATGTTCGGCTACGCCTGCCGCGACACCGCGACGCTGATGCCGCTGCCCATCGACATCGCGCACCGTCTCTCGGAGCGCCTCGCGCAGGTCCGCAAGACCGGCGAGCTCGACTGGGTGCTGCCCGACGGCAAGACCCAGGTCACCATCGAGTACGACGGGGACAAGCCGGTGCGCATCGACACCGTGCTGGTCTCGACGCAGCACACGGTCTCGGCGTGGCGCGACGGCATCATCCGCGACGGCATCATCAAGCACGTGATCGACCCGGTGCTGGCCGGTTACGAGATCGACTCGGCCGATCGCAAGACCTACGTCAACCCGACCGGCAAGTTCGAGATCGGCGGCCCCATGGGCGACGCCGGCGTGACCGGTCGCAAGATCATCGTCGACACCTACGGCGGCATGGCCCGCCACGGCGGCGGCGCGTTCTCGGGCAAGGACCCCTCCAAGGTCGACCGCTCGGGCGCCTATGCCATGCGTTGGGTCGCCAAGAACGTCGTGGCCGCCGGCCTGGCCGACCGCTGCGAGGTGCAGGTGGCCTACGCCATCGGCC
>CALMPQ010000263.1 GCA_937872005.1 uncultured Propioniciclava sp. | reverse complement strand
CCTCGAACTGCCGGCCCCCGACTGGTCGGTGCTGGACTGAGTCAGGGGCGCTTGTCGAGCTTCACGTCGTGGCCGCCCATGAGCAGCACACCGCGAATCACGAGCGTGCCGTTGCTGCCATCGCCCTGCGCCGAGCGGCGGATGCTGTTGCCGCCCATGATCCCTTGCGTCTCCTCGACCACCCGGACGCCTTCGGGCACGTAGAAGTTGTGGCCACCCATGATCGCGGGCACCTCGACGGTGAGGACGACGCCGGGGCCCAGGGCGTCCCGCAGGTAGACGTCGTCGCCGCCCATCAGGGCGAAGTTGCGGAACGTCTGCCCGGGGGCGAGGTCGACCCGCCGCCCCGACATGATCGTGACGGTCCAGTCGCCGTCGCCGCCGATCGAGACCAGCGGCGTCCCGGTTGCCGGACGGGGTGCCGGCATCGACGGGGACCCCCAGCCGCGCAGCAGCTGGGCGCCTTCGGGGACGTCCTCGATCAGTTCGGGTAGTTCGTCCATGTAGCGGGCCGCCAGGGCGGCCTCCTGGCGGTCGGCGAGGTCGGAGGGGGTGAGGCGTCCGGTCGCGAAGGCGGCGTGCAGCACCTCGAGCACGGCGTCGCGGTCGGTGTCGCCCGCGCGCATGCGCTTGCGTCGCTCGATGTTGGACATGCCGCCAGTCTAGGCAAGCCCTACGCTCGGATCATGCCGGAGATGCCCGAGGTCGAGGCGCTGCGCGCCTTTCTGTCGCACCACTTGGTGGGGCGGACGTTGGTCCGCGCCGACCTGGCCGCGTTCGCTGCGCTGAAGACCTTCGAGACCCCGCTGAGCGCCCTGCATGGCCTGGAGGTGACGCGCGTTGAACGCCACGGCAAGTTCGTCTGCATCGATGTCGACGGCACGTGGTTGGCGTTCCATCTGGCCCGTGCCGGCTGGCTGACCTGGCACGACCCGGTGCCCGCCACCGTCGTACGCCCCGGCAAGGGGCCAATCGCGCTGCGGGTCGCGTTCGAGGGTGACGACGGCCCGATCGGGTTCACCCTCACCGAGGCCGGCACGCAGAAGCACCTGGCGATCTACGTCACGCCCGACCTGCAGACGATCCCCGGCATCGCGCGGCTGGGCCCCGACCCGCTCGCCGACGATTTCGATCGGGACGCCTTCGCCGCCGTCCTCGCCGCCCACGCCCGGACGCAGCTCAAGGGGCTGCTCAAGGACCAGTCGGTGCTCGCCGGCATCGGCAACGCGTACTCCGACGAGATCCTCCAAGCGGCGCGGCTGAGCCCGTTCAAGCTCGCGGGCTCGCTCACCGACGACGAGGTGACCGCGTTGTATGACGCCGTCCGGGGTGAGCTGACCGAGGCCATCGACCGGGCCGTGGGTGGGCGTCCGGCTGATCTGAAGGACGGCAAGCGCACCCACCTGCGCGTGCACGGCAAGAAGGGCGAACCCTGCTCCACGTGCGGGACGCCCATCGCCGAGGTGAGCTTCGCCGACTCGTTCCTGAACTACTGCCCCGGGTGCCAGACCGGCGGCAAGCTGCTCGCCGATCGGCGGTTGTCGAAGCTTCTCAAGTAGGGGTTCGGCCCATTTGCTGAACGGCCCGCGGTGCCCCGGGGGCAAGGGGTAGCCTGCCGCCCAAGGGCCAGCGATTGAGAGATGCCTATCGTGCGCCCGCCAGGACCCACCCAGTGAAAGCGGGCAACGATGACCCTCTCATCCCAGCGATCCAGAAAGCCCGCGTGGCGGGCACTTGTCACAGCTCTTCTCGCCCTGGCCCTCATGCTCGTGGGAGCCACGGCGGCGGTCGCCGAGACCGAGAACAACAACACGCGCGACACCGCGAACCCGATCACCGTGGGCGTCGCTGGCGCCCACAACTCGGCCATCATGCCGGCCGCTGACGTTGACTGGTACCGGTTCGAGGCCAAGGCCAATGTGACGTACACGGTCGAGGTGTTGAACGTCGATCCCGCCATGGGCCTCTACTTGAGTGTCTACGACGCCAGTGGCCGACGGTTGCAGAACTGGGACTCCTATTACGGCAATGGCAATGGGAATGTCTATGTGCGCCTCCAAGTAACGCCGACGATTGCCCAGACGCTGTTCGTGCGAGTGACCGCTGAGTCAGCGACGCAGGCGGGCGCCTACACGGTGCGGGTGCTGCCTGATTATGCCAATGGGCTCACGTGGGATGCGTCGGGCGAGCCTGATGACGTGCTGGCGCTGGCGCGGCCGATCGGTGTTGGTGTGGGTGCAGCCATCCGCGCTTCGTTGTACCCGCGCGGCAACTATGCGGTGCAGTGGGGGGACGCGGACTCGTACCGGTTCGAGGCGAAGGCGAATGTGACGTACACGGTCGAGGTGTTGAACGTTGATCCGGGGATGCAGCTCAACCTCGCGGTGTACAACTCCAGCGGGACGCGGTTGCAGAACTGGGACTCCTATTACGGCAATGGGAATGGGAATGTCTATGTGCGCCTGCAGGTGAAGCCGACGATTGCCCAGACGCTGTTCGTGCGAGTGACCGCTGAGTCAGCGACGCAGGCGGGCGCCTACACGGTGCGGGTGCTGCCTGATTATGCCAATGGGCTCACCAGAGACAGCGCGGGCGAGCCGGACGACATGATCAGTCTGGCTCGGGCAGCAACAATCGGGCTGCCGACGAGTTGGACGATTGAACCGCGCAATCCGCAGTACAACACCGTCTGGGCCGACCGCGACGTCTTCCGCTGGACAGCCGAGGCGGGCAAGACCTACACGATCACCGCTGCTGCGCCGGGCTTCAGGACGAACCTGTCCGTCTACGACTCGGCAGGGACGCGGGTGACCTACGACACCTACTGCGAGGCCGGCAAGGGGTGCTCGCTCACGATCAGCCCGACGATCACGCAGGTGTACTCGGCGATGGCGACCGCCTACAACGACGATGCCAGCGGCGCGTACGCGATCTGCGTGTCCGGTGCTGGCCAGACCTGCCGCACCTTCTGGGATGTTCCGGCTGGGACGCAGTTCTACAACGAGATCTCGTGGTTGGCGTTCCGGGGGATCACGACGGGGTACCAGGACGGGTCGTACAAGCCGGTGCAGCCGATCAATCGTGATGCGATGGCGGCGTTCCTGTACCGCTTGGCGGGTAGCCCGGCGTTCACGCCGACGAAGCAGACGTTCGTGGATGTTCCGCGGGGGGCGCAGTTCTACAAGGAGATCGAGTGGTTGGCGACGAAGGGGATCACGTCGGGGTGGGACACGCCTCGGGGCAAGGAGTATCGCCCGGTGTCGCCGATCGGTCGTGATGCGATGGCGGCGTTCCTGTACCGCCTGAAGGGTCAGCCGGCGTTCACGCCGTCGAAGCAGACGTTCACGGATGTGACGCGGACGACGCAGTTCTACAAGGAGATCGAGTGGATGGCGTCGACGAAGATCACCACCGGTTACCCCGACAACACGTATCGTCCGACCGCCCAGGTGGGTCGTGACGCGATGGCGGCGTTCCTGTACCGGTACGTCCAGTTGTTCGGCGACCCCGGCGCCCGCTGAAACCCTCGACCAAGCATGGA
>CALMPQ010000262.1 GCA_937872005.1 uncultured Propioniciclava sp. | reverse complement strand
GGCCGAGTTCCCGCTGGAGACGGTCGCGCTTGGGTGCGACGAGGTGCACGGCGGTGCGCAGGGCCAGCCACGGGTCGGGCTGGGCGCGCACCCGCGCCCACCACAGGAGCGTGCGGGAGGTGTCGCCCCCCGAGAGCACCTTCCACAAGGGGTACGCCCGATGGTCGCGGTGCTCCTCGAGGCGTCCGGTGCCCGCGGCCAGCGCCACCTGGGCGTGAAGCCGGGCGGCCAGCGCGTCCACGGCCGCCCGTTCGTCGGCTGACGCGTCCGTCCACGCCAACTCGATGTCGCGGCTGGTGAGGTCGCCGCCGCGCACGGCGTGCAGGATGAGGATGAGGCGCTGCCCGACCAGCGACGGCACCGCGCAGGGGTGGCCCGCGAGGTCGATCGTGTGGTGGTCGGCCCACAGCGCGTCGAACGCCTGCTCGGCCGCCAGCCCGATGCCGGGGAAGGTCCGGTGGATGTCGGCGTGGCACACGCCCGGGCGGATCCAGGTGGACGCGTGCTCGAAGGCAGAGCCGTCCTCGAACCGGTAGACCATCGTCCACCGGTGGGCGGACATCGCTGCGAAGAACCGCTTCACGTGGCTGGGCCGGACCAGGACGTCGGCGTCCACGCTGGAGCGGGGCACCAGCCGGGTGGTGACGGCGCCGGTCTCGGGGTCGGTCACCGTGCGGCGGGCCAGCAGCGCGTCGTCGACCGCCGCCCCCTTGATGTGCAGCACGTCGACGCCCGCGTCGTCCGCGATGACCTGGAGGGTCGCGGCCGCCAGCGGCACCCCCGCCAGCAGCGGCATGTTCTCGACGTCCCCCACCCGCCGAAGCTTACGCACGTCCGGCTGGCCGGGCTCGTCGAAGCGCGCAACCCCTTCGGTGGTAGGTTCGCGAGCGTGAAGATCGTGGTCACCGGCGGGGCCGGGTTCATTGGGTCCAACCTGGCGCGCGAGCTGCTGGGCCGCGCCGACGTCGACCACGTGGTCGCGTTCGACAACCTTTCCACCGGCAACCGCGCCAACCTCGACGGGGTGGGCGCCGACCTGATGGTCGAGACCGTCCTCGACCCGGACGCCCTCGACCGCGCCTTCGACGGGGCCAACGCGGTCGTGCACCTCGCGGCCCTCCCCTCGGTCCCCCGGTCAGTGCTGGATCCGGTGGCCTCCCACCATGCCAACGCGACCGGCACGCTCGAGGTGCTGCAGGCGGCCCGCCGTGCGGGCACCATCCCCGTCGTCGTGGCGAGCTCGTCGTCGGTGTACGGCGCGAACCGGGAGCTGCCCAAGCGCGAGTCCATGCGCACCGCGCCGATCTCCCCCTACGCGGTGAGCAAGCAGGCCACCGAGGCGTACGCCCTGTCCTTCGGCCACACCTACGGCCTGCCCACCCTCGCATTCCGCTTCTTCAACGTGTACGGCCCCCTCCAGCCGGCGGGACACGCCTACGCCGCCGTGATGCCCGCGTTCGTGGATGCGGCCCTGCGCGGTGTGCCCCTCACCGTCCACGGCGACGGCGAGCAGACCCGTGACTTCACCTACGTCGGCACGGTCGCGCGGGTGCTGGCGGACGCGGCGATCCGCGGCGTGAGCGACCTGGACCCGGTGAACCTGGCCTTCGGCTCCCGCACCTCCCTGAACACGCTGATCACGATGATCGGGGACGTGCTCGGGACCCAGCCCCAGGTGACCCACACCGAGCCGCGCGCCGGCGACGTCCGCGACTCCCAGGCCGACAACAGCCGACTGCGAGCGCTGTTCCCCGATGTCCAGCCGGTCCCGCTCGCCGACGGCGTCCGCGCAACCGTCGAGTGGTTCCGGACGTTGCCCGAGTACCAGAACTGACCTTGTCCACCCCGGCGCGCGTCCTCAGCCGACTGGACGCTGTGGGCGTGGGGGTGGCCGGCCTGTGGTGCGCCTGGGTCGTCGTCGCGACCGTGTGGGCGGGCCGCCCCGTGGGTCCGGCGCTCCCCTACCTCGTCCCGGCGTTGGTCGCCGTCGGGGGCGTGGCCCTCGGCCGCCAGGTGGCTCGGCGTGATGACCACTGGGGGGTGGCCGCCCTGCTCCTGGCCATCGGATTGTTCTTCTGCCTCGGCTGGCTGATCACCGCAGCACCCGGCAAGCTGCCCACGGAGTATCCCAACGCCAACGCGGCGGTCGGCGTCCAACTCATCGCGTTGAGCAGCCTCGCCTGGCTGCACCAGCGGCACTGGGCCCGACGTGGTGCCCCGCCCCTCGCGCCCCCCAGCGCCCCGCCACCCCCCGCTCCGTCAGGCGCGGGGGGCCTCCGCTGGGTCGACCCGCTGCGCTCGCGGGCTCGCTGGCTGGCACCGGCTGCCCTGCTCGGCGCCCTCGGCGTCGTGGCCGTCAACGCCTCGACTGCGGGGACGGCGGTGGCGGGTGTCGTGCTCCTGGCGTGCCTGCTCGCGGTGGTGAGCCGCACCGGCCCGTGGCGTTGGCTCACCTTCATCGCGGGCGGCGCGGGCCTGGCGGCCGCAGCGTACGCACAGGTCACGCTGGCACGGCAGTCGGTCTGGCCGGACGCCGTGGTCGCAGCCCTCAGTCGTGTGCGCAAGCAATTGTGGAGCGAGGCACTGGGCCTGTGGGCCCGGCACCCGGTCACGGGCAGTGGCGCGGGGTCCTTCCGCGAGACCAATCAGCTCTCGGTGGATCCCGACCTGGCCCGGGCCCACTCGTCGGTGCTGCAGGTGGGTTCTGAGTTCGGGTTCGTCGGCCTGGCGATCTTCGGCCTGTTCCTGCTCGTGGGCCTGCTGCTGGCGGGGCGCGGCGACCGGGCCTCCGCGCTGATCGCGACCGCCGCCTGGGTGGGGCTGGGCGTGCACTCGACGATGGACCACCTGTACGAGTTCGTGGCGGTGACGCTGGCCGGGACCGTGGTTCTGGGCTGGGTGAGCGCAGCGCACCGGGACGCGCGCGGACTCCCGGCTAACCCGCAGCCGGATGGCCGGATTCCTAGTCCCGAGGCAGCCACCCGTTCTCCCAAGCCCACACGAAGAGGCTGTCACCCGATTCGATCGGGAGATACATGCCGGTCCCGATCAGGTCATCCACGACCTTGATGGTTCGGCCCCGATCCTGACCGAACAGGACAAAATGCGCTTCTACCACCAACCACAAGGTGTCGTGGTGAGCAACCTGGTGGAGGTCCGCTTGTGCGATGGCAGCACGGTCATCGAGCAGTGCTGTCATCCCGCGGTGCTTCGCGACCGCGATGACCGCGCACTCCCCCAAGTTGTCGGTGGCCGTTCCGCCCAGTGCGGCCTTCACCTCCAGTTGGGTCCATTCCTCCGCCTCGCTGGGTGAGACCAGGCGCGCCCAAGGGGTGATGCCAACGTCAGGAATATCGGCGTGGACCTCCTGTCCGGCCTTGATCTCCCTGTCCACATCGGTGGGCACGAGAACGATCCCAGAAGGAGCCAGGCGCTCCAGGACGTAGGCATGACCCGCCCTGGCAAGGTGTGTGTAGACGCTTGTGTCCACGACCCACATCGGACCATCAGGTTCCATGCCGTGGCCCTGCGTGCCCTTGAAAGGCTCCGCGGAGGTCCTCCGCGCGGGGTGCATCGCGGTCGGGCAACTCCTCCACCGACAAGATCCCCCGGAGCAGTTCCAGAGTCTTCGCCTGCGTCAACGTCTGCGCCGTGTACCCCCTCAGCACGGCGGCCACCAGATTGGGAGACAGGTAGGGATGCGCCAGCTCGTCGGCCCAGGACAGACCGAGTCGCAAGTAATCGCCAGCCTTTGGTTCGTAACGGCTCAGGAGATCGCGTTGCTCGTGATTGACCAGGTCCAGATTCCGGAGTTGTCCGAGCGTGGCCGACCAACTCAGTCGGTACTCGACGCCGACTGTCAGGGCCCGGTCACGGAGGGGCATGTCGCTTCGCTCCGCCCACAGCTTGTTCACGCCTGTCCGCGGCGCCAAGAAGTGGATCGCGAAGGAATTGACCATCTGCTCGTTGTCGAGGGGGGCTTGCGCATCAAACACGTCGCCGAACAGCCAATGACCCAGTTCGTGAGCCAGCGTCATCCGGCGACGCCCAGAACCCGCGGCCCCATTGATGACGGCGGCCCCCACAACTCCGGAGCCGACCTCGACCTGGATGCACGCGCCGTCTGGACCAGCAACACCCAGATCGGCGGCGTAGGTGTACAGACCGAACGACTCACACGTCCTGCCAAGATCATCGATCGGTCCCGACTCCAGGTTCAGGCGACGTCGAAAAAGTGCAGCTGCGCGCTCTGCTTCGTCGTGGTTGCGGGGAACGTGTGCGTCCTCGGATGGACCCGCCGGTGGAAGCAGGCCCATCCGGGCCACACTGCGCAAGTCGATGGCAAACTGGTCGATCTCTGCGTCCAACTGCCTGGTGGAGTCATGCGCTGCATGGGGCGTGGACCGTCTGCTGACCGCCGCGGGGACGGGCTCCTCCACGAAGAACGACAGCGGCCGCCCGAGTACCTCCGCGAGCCGAACCAATTCGGGAACCTTGAGGTGGCGATCCCCCTTTTCGAGGAGCACAACCGCTGTTCGGTCGATCCCGATGGCCCGCGCCACGCTCTCTTGGGTCATGTTCGCCAGGTCGCGCGCTTCGGCGATTCTGCGACCCAACGTCACCCTGTCCATGTGTGTGATTATCACACATGGGTCATGCGAGTTCACTGTCAGAACAGCTCGATGTCGCCCAACGTGAGGCACCAGGCGGACGCCGGCGGCGGCGAGGCGGCCAGCGGGCGGGACGTCAGCAGCGGCCCTGCGCCCGGGACGGGCAGCGGCACCAACCCGGCGGACGGGCCGGTCCGCAACCCGATCGCGTAGTCGGCGCCCGTCTCCCGCAACGCACGGGCAACCAACCGTGCACCCGTCACATAGTCCGGCACCAGCTGTTCGATGATCGCCGCCTCGACCGTGTCCCCCCGACGACGGAGCCGGAACACGATCCCGCCCTCGGCCGGGTCGGACGAGGCGAGCAGGACCCGGTAGCGCAAGGGTCCGAACGAGGTGCGCCAGGCGAGGTGCTCCGGGGTCCGGTCGGTGCGAAACCCCTTGGCAGGTGCGTGCGCCAGCAGGGCTTCGGCGCGGCGCCGATCCGTGAACGCCTCCGCCGCGTCGAGCCCGACCGAGGTCTGCTCCGACCACAGGTTGGCCGGCACCTTCGAGCGCGCCATCTTCGGCAGTGCGGCCGGGTTGGCCGGCAGGACGCCGACCGGCAGGCGGCGCACGACGCTCCAGCCCATCTTGAGGTAGCCGGGGCGGCTCTGGTCGTTGGGCGTGTTGAACACGATGCCGTCTCCGGCCAGGGTGAGTTCCGCGACGCCACGCAGGGTGAGCGTCCGGAAGATGCCCAGGCCCTGATAGTCGGGGTGCGTGGCGGTGTCGACGGCCCGGACGGCGGTCACCTTCTTGCCCTCGTCGTTGACGAACCGCCACCGCATCAGGGTCCGATAGCCGACGGCGCGCCCCTCATGCAGCGCCACCCAGGCGGCCGACTCGCCGAACGAGTTCTCGCGGTGCTTCCAGTGCAGGAACGCCTCGTA
>CALMPQ010000261.1 GCA_937872005.1 uncultured Propioniciclava sp. | reverse complement strand
GCTCGCCGCGGGCGAGCAGCTGCTGCTTCAGCTCGTCGTCGCGGCCACCGTTGCTGATGTACCACTGGCGGGTGGAGACGATCTCGAGGGGCTTGTCGCCCTTCTCGTAGTAGTTCACCGGGCGGCTGATCGGCTTCGGATCGCCGTCGAGGTCGCCGGTTTCGCGCAGCTGAGCCACGATCGCCTCGCGAGCCGAGAACGCCGTCTTGCCGGCCAGCTCACCCCAGAACGAGGCGTCCGCCAGCCACTCGGGGGTCTCGCGGGTGAGGCGGCCGTCGCGGCCGATCACCGTGCGGGTGGGCAGGTTGAGCTCGCGCCACCACAGCACGTCGGTGAGGTCGCCGAAGGTGCAGCACATCGCGATGCCGGCGCCCTTGTCCTTCTCGGCGGCCTCGTGGGCCAGCACCGGGATCTCGACGCCGAAGATCGGCGAGGTGACCGTGGTGCCGAACAGCGCCCGGTAGCGCTCGTCGTCGGGGTGGGCGATCAGCGCGCACACCGACGGGATCAGCTCGGGACGGGTGGTCTCGATGTGGACCGGCCCTTCGGCGCCGTGGAACGCCACCCGGTGGTAGGCCCCGGCGGTGTCGCGCGACTCGAGCTCGGCCTGGGCCACCGCGGTCTGGAACGTCACGTCCCACATCGTCGGGGCCTCAGACAGGTAGGCCTCGCCGCGGGCGTGGTTGCGCAGGAACGCGCGCTGCGCCACGGTCTGCGACTCATCAGAGATCGTCGCGTAGAGCGTGTCCCAGTCCACCGACAGGCCGAGGGTGCGCCACAGGTCCTCGAACACCTGCTCGTCGACGGCGGTCAGCTCGTGGCACAGCTCGATGAAGTTGCGGCGGCTGATCGGGATCTGGCGCTTCGGGTCCGGCTTCTCCGGCGGGGTGAAGTCGGGGTCGTAGGGCACCGACGGCTCACAGCGCACCCCGTAGTAGTTCTGGACGCGGCGTTCGGTCGGCAGGCCGTTGTCGTCCCACCCCATCGGGTAGAAGACGTGCTTGCCGGTCATGCGCTGGTAGCGCGCGATCAGGTCGGTGTGGGTGTAGCTGAACACGTGGCCCACGTGGAGCGAACCCGACACGGTCGGCGGCGGGGTGTCGATGCTGAACACCTGCTCGCGCTTCTCGGGGCGCACGAAGGCGTAGGTGCCCTGCTCCTTCCAGGCGCCGGCCCACTTGCCCTCCAAGCCCTCGAGCACCGGGCGCTCGGGTACGACCCACGTCGACGGGGTCGACGCGGGCACGGTACGGGAGGGCTGTGAAGTCATGGGCGCGATCTTAGTGCGCGCCCGGGGACGGCCCCGAACGCGGTCACGCGTTGGCGAGGATGTACGCCTTCAGGTTGTCGGGGGTGAACGGCTTCACCTGGTTGAAGTCGACGACCTTGCCGTTGATGGCCAGCGACGGCGTGCCGCGCACCTCACCCGAGGCCTTCGCGTCGACGGCGGTGACGAAGTCCTGGGTGGCCCGACCGTCGTAGCAGGCCTGGAACGTCGTCAGCGCGTCGCCGGTGATGCCGACGGCGCCGGGGATCGTCACGCGCAGCAGTTCGTCGCTGTAGCCCTCAGACCCCCGAACCTCGTGGGTGGCCTGGTGGGCGTAGACCTGCTCGTTGTACGCCTCGTACTGCTCGGTGTCGGCAGCGCAGGACGCCGCGAGCGCGGCCCGGGTGGAGGCCGTGTTCTGCAGGTTGTCGTTCATGAACGTCATCGTCTTGTACTGCAGGGTCCAGTCCCCGGCCCGGGCGGCCTGGGCGAGCATGGGCCCGAAGCCCTCCTCGAAGGTGCGGCAGTTGGGGCACTGGTAGTCGAGGTAGAGGGTGAGCGTCGGCGTCCCGGGGCGGCCCTCAGCCACGACGAGAGCGGTGCGGTCGGCGTTGGCGCGCTCGGGGGTGACCTGGGCCGCCAGCGGCGTGGTCGGGGAGTTCGGCGCCGCGGCCGGGTTGGTCGAGGGGCGCGAGTTCGCCCCGCTGAGGAGGGCGTAGACCAGGATGCCGACCAGCGCCAGCGCAATGAGGGCGGCGAAGATGCCGACGATGCGGCGGGTGCGTTGGGCCCGGGCGGCCGCCTCCTGCTGGCGGCGGACCTGTTCACGACGGTTGGCGCTGCTGCTCACCCCGCCACGATACGCGCGGCGCAAGCCCCGTGCGGGCCCCGGTAGGCTGGCCCCGCCATGACAACCCATGCCGAGATCTCCCGCGCCCTGCAGACGCGCTGGCCCGAGCACCGCGTCGCCCCGAGCCTGTCCCGCATCCGCGCGCTGACCGACCTGCTCGGCGAGCCCCAGGACGGGTACCCGGTCATCCAGGTCGCCGGCACGAACGGCAAGGGCAGCACCGCGATCATGATCGAGGCGCTCCTGCTCGCCCTCGGCCTGCGCGTCGGACGCGTGGCCTCGCCCCACCTGGTCGACCTCACCGAACGCATCAGCCTCGACGGCCGCCCCATGGACGCCGCGGCCTTCGACGCGCTCGTCGGTGACGTGCAGCCCCTCGTCGACCTGGTGGACGCCCAGCAGCTCGACGGTGTTGCCATGACCTTCTTCGAGGTCATGACGGGCCTCGCGTACGAGGCGTTCGCCCAAGCACCCGTCGATGTCGCCGTCGTCGAGGTCGGCCTCGGCGGCACGTGGGACGCCACCTCGGTCGCCACCCCCGACGTCGCCGTGATCTGCCCGATCGACCTCGACCACACGCACCTGCTCGGCTCGACGATCGAGGAGATCGCCGCCGAGAAGGCCGGCATCATCAAGCCGGGCTCGGTCGTCGTGGTCGCCGAACAGCAGCCCGAGGCGGACGCCGTGATCGCCGCCCGCGCCGCCGAGGTGGGCGCCCGGGTGCTGCGCGAGGGTGTGGACTTCGGCCTCATCTCCCGCACGGCAGCGGTCGGGGGGCAGGTCCTCCGCCTGGAGACCGCGAGCGGCCCCGTCGACGACCTGATGCTGCCGGTCCACGGCGAGCACATGGCCCGCAACGCCGCCCTCGCCGTGGCCGCCGTCGAGGCTTTCCTCGGGGGCAAGCCCCTGCTGCACGACATCATCGCCGAGGGCCTGGCCGCCGTCGTCCTCCCCGCACGGCTCGAACTGGTCCGCTCCGGCCCACCCATCGTGCTCGACACCTGCCACAACGTGCACGGCGCCCGGGCGACCCTGGCCGGCCTGCGCGAGGCCTACGACTTCACCCCGCTCATCGCCGTGATCGGCATGATGGCCGACAAGGACGTCGAGGGCGTCCTCGACCTGGTCGCCGAGGAGGCGACCACCCTGATCGCCACCCAGGTGGCTTCCACCGATCGCGGCCTGCCCGCCGACGAGCTGGGGGAGCTGGCCGCGGAAGCGTTCGGCGCGGAACGCGTCCACGTCCGGGCGTCCCTGCCCGACGCGATCGAGCTCGCCGTGACCTTGGCCGACGACGCGGGAACGGGCGCCGGCATCCTCGTCGCCGGCTCGGTGATCCTCGCCGGCGAGGCGCGGGGGCTCCTCGTCCGCGAGGGGCATCCCACCGACACCGAGGAGGACGACGCGTGAGGCTCACCGACGGCAACCCCATGACCAAGACCCTCATGCTCACCCTCATCTTCGAGGTGGTGGTCTACGTCCTCGCCATCCCCGGCATGATCCAGGTGGACGACGTCCCCCTCCTGCCCGCCTTCGTGACCGGGATCGGGGCTGCCCTCCTCGCGGGGGTGGCCGCCGGCACGCTGCGGCGTCCGATCGGCTGGCCGCTCGCGTGGGCGGCCCAGGTGGCCGGCATCGCGCTGGGTTTCCTCACCCCGTGGATGTTCGCGGTCGGCGGTGGGTTCGCCGCGTTGTTCCTCGTCGAGTTCATGCTGGGGAAGAAGATCGAGCAGCGCTGAGTAGGCTGGGCGCATGACCGAACGCAGCCTCGTCCTCATCAAGCCCGACGCCGTGGGCCGCGGCCTCGTCGGCACCGTCCTGGCCCGCTACGAGGCGAAGGGGCTGACCCTTCGCGCGATGGAGTTGCGGACGATCGACGGGGACCTCTCCGACCGGCACTACGCCGAGCACGTCGAGCGCTCCTTCTACCCCGAGCTGCGCGCCTTCATCACGTCGGGCCCGCTCGTCGCCCTGGTCGTCGAGGGGGAGCGGGCCATCGAGGCGGTCCGTGCCCTCAACGGCGCGACCGACGGTGTGAAGGCGGCCCCCGGCACCATCCGCGGTGACCTGTGCCTGTCGGGGTCGGAGAACATCGTGCACGCCTCCGACTCGGCCGAGTCGGCGGCGCGCGAGATCGCGCTGTGGTTCCCGGGCCTGTGAGCTGGACGCCGCCCCCGCTCGACCCTCGTCGCCTGCCCGCGCACTTGCAACCAGCGCTGCCGGTCGATGAGAGTGACTTCTACGCGTTCTGGCGCGCCCCGCGCTACCGCTGGTGGAAGGGCGTCCTGGCCGTCCTGATGGCCGCGTTCCTCTTCCTGGTGACCAGCACGATTGCTCAGTTCATCGGGTGGAGCATCGACGGCGTTGACCTCTCGGTGCTCGCGCGCTTCGAGATCCCGCCCGTCGGGCCCGGCTTCTTCCTGGCCAACAACATCGCCCTGGCCCTGTGCATCCCGATCTCGATGGTGACCGCGTGGGTCTGCGTCCAGCAGCGCCCCCGGTGGCTGTCGTCGGTGGTGGGCGGGATCCGGTGGGGGTGGCTGGGTCGGCTCGCGCTCGCCCTGGCGCCGCTCTGGATCCTCGTCATCGGGGGCTCGCACCTCCTCGGTCCCCTCGACGACGTGCGCGTGCGCGACCACACCGTGGTGATGATCGTGGGCATCCTCCTGACCACGCCGCTGCAGGCGGCGGGGGAGGAGTACCTCGTCCGCGGACTCCTGGGTCGCGCTGTCGGTTCGTGGTTCCGAT
>CALMPQ010000260.1 GCA_937872005.1 uncultured Propioniciclava sp. | reverse complement strand
GCAGCGCGCGCCGGCACAAGCTGCCCAGCGAGGCCTCCAAGCGCTTCGAGCGCGGTGTGGATCCGCTCATCCCGTTCGCGGCGGCGCGGCGCGTCGCCGACCTCATGGTCGAGCTCGCGGGCGGCACGCTGACCGACGAGGGCGGTGCGCTCTTCGCCGAGGTCTTCGTATCGGGCATCGAGCTGCCGGCCGGCTTCGTGCAGGGGCTCATCGGCGTCGACTACACGGACGCCGAGGTGACCGGCGCCCTCGCCGAGGTGGGCCTGCCCCTGCTCGGGACGCTCCCCCGCACCCACGATCTCATCGTTCCCGAACGCCACCTCGGGCTCGTTCCGGCCGCCGAGAGCGATGCTGCCCGCGCGGTGATCGACGCCGCGGCCAGGCTGGTCACCGACCACCTCGATCTGGACACCCTGCTGGCCGTGGCAGCCACCGCGCCGGCGCTCACCGAAGCCCCGTGGGACGCCAGAGGCGAGGTCAGCCGCGTTGCGGGCCATCCCCGGATCGCCGTGGCCGCCGGTAGAGCGTTCACGTTCCGCTACGCGGAGACCACCGAACTTCTCGAAGCGGCCGGCTGCTTGATTGTGCCGTTCGACCCCCTCGCCGATCCGGCGCTGCCCCAAGGCACCGATGCGCTCTATGTGGGCGGAGGGTTCCCCGAGATGTTCGCCACGGACCTGGCCGCCAACGAGTCGCTGCGCGACGACGTCGCCCGGCAGGTCGCCGCCGGCCTGCCCACCTACGCCGAGTGCGCGGGCCTGCTCTACCTGGGCTGCGCGCTCGACGACCACCCGATGGCCGGCGTCCTGCCCCTGAGCGCGCGCATGACCGACAAGCTCACCCTGGGCTACCAGGAGTACACCGCACCCACCGATTCCCTCATCGTGCGGGCAGGCGAACGCCACCGCTTCCACGAGTTCCACAAGTCGGCGATCGACCCGGCCCAGGGTCACCCGCACCTGGGGGCCAGCGTGCACGCGTCCTACCACCACGTGCACTGGGCCGGTCATCCGGCCTTCGCGCAGCGGTTCGCCGAGGCCGCCGCAGCCCACGCCGCGAGGCGTCCATGAACCTGCGTCACCACGGCGACGCCGACGCCGCGCCCGGGCTGCTCGACCTGGCGGTCAACGTCCGCACGCCCACCCCTGCCTGGCTGCTGGACGCCCTCACCCGCGACCCCGCCCGCTGGGCCGCCTACCCCGACCCCCGCCCGGCCACCGAAGCACTCGGCCGCCGCCACGGACTCCAGCCCGCCCACATCCTGCCGACCCCCGGTGCGGCCGCGGCGTTCGCGCTAATCGCCACCCTGCGCCCACGACGTCCGGTCGTGGTGCACCCCCAGTTCACCGAGCCCGAAGCCGCCCTCCTGACCGCCGGACTGCCCGTGGCCCGCCACGTGCTCCCCGCGGCGTGCGGCTTCGTGCTGGACCCCGACGCCGTGCCCGACGGCGACCTCGTCATCATCGGCAACCCCACCAACCCGACCGGAACCCTCCACCCGGCCGCCGCCCTCGAGGCGCTCAGACGCCCCGGGCGCACGCTGGTCGTCGATGAGGCGTTCATGGATTTCGTGCCCGACGAACCTGAATCGATGATCGCCGGCGACCTGACCGGCGTGCTCGTGGTGCGTTCGTTGACCAAGATGTGGGGGCTGGCGGGGATCCGGGCGGGCTACGTCGCAGGCGACCCCAAGCTGATCGCCCGGCTGGCCGACGCCCAGCGCCCATGGGCGGCCTCCACCCCCGCACTCGACGCCATGGTGCTGTGCGGAACGCCAGCCGCCCAGGCGGAGGCTCGCGGCGTGGCCACGCGAACCGACCGCGAACGCACGCACCTGCTGGGCGCGCTCGCCGAGGCGGGGTTCCCTGCGGTCGGTCACCCGCGGACCCCCTTCGTGCTCGTCGACACCTCCGCCGTCGGCCCTGGCTCGGTGCGCTCCACCCTCGCCCAGCGCGGCCTCGCCGTCCGCCGCGGCGAGACCTTCCCGGGACTCGGCCCCGCCTGGATCCGCGTGGCCGTCCGCGACCGGGAATCCAGCCGCGCGCTGGCGTCCGCGCTGGCCGACCTGTCGACCCGCTAGCCTTCCCCACATGGGAACCCCGCACATCGCCGCCGAGCCCGGACAGGTGGCCCCACTCGTCCTCATGCCCGGCGACCCGAAGCGCGCCGCACGGATCGCCGCCGAACACCTCGACGACGCAGACCTCGTCTCCGACGTGCGAGGCATCGGCTGCTGGACGGGCACGTGGGAAGGCACCGCGGTCAGCGTCATGGCGTCGGGCATGGGCATCCCCTCGGTGTCGATCTACGCCACCGAGCTCTACCGCTTCTACGGCGTCGAACGCATCGTGCGCGTCGGCACGTGCGGCGGCATGTCCGACAAGGTCGCGGTCGGCGACACGATCGTCGCCACGGCCG
>CALMPQ010000259.1 GCA_937872005.1 uncultured Propioniciclava sp. | reverse complement strand
GGTCTCGTCGTAGAAGGTGGCGAGGTCCTCGAGGGCCTCCCAGACCACCGGGGTGGGCACGTCGAGGGCCTGGGCGAGTTCGGCGGCCCCCATCGGTTCGGTCGCCATGAGCAGCAGGGCCTCCAGGGGCCCGGTGATGGTGGTGTCATTCATGCGTGCGCCTCCCCTGCGCCGAGGGCCCCAGTTCCCGCCGCCGAGGGCCCCGGTTCGTTGGTGTCGAACTCGTCGAATTCGGCCGAGATGGTCAGTTCGCCCTCGTCCGTGCCGGTCCACCGAATGGTCAGCTCGCCCAGCGGCGTGAGTTGCTCGAAGGAGACCGCGCGTTCGCGGGCCAGCTCGAGCAGCGCCAGGAACCGGGCCACGACGACGAGCCGATCGCTGGCGTCCGCCACGAGGCCGCGGAAGGTCGAGGTGCCGAGCCGGCGCAGGCGGTCGACGAGGATGTCGGCCTGCTCGCGGACGCTGACAGCAGGGGCGTGCAGGTGGGCGAGGGAAACGGTCGGCTCGTCCTTGGGCTGCAGCGCGCGGGCGGCGAGCCAGGCGAGCTGATCGGCCTCGACGGTGATCTCGACCTCGGGCAGGAGGCGGGCGAAGGCGTCCTCGAGGCCGCCGGGGCGGGCGTGCCGCAGGGCTTGGCTGTCGAGGCGTTCGCTGATGATGCCGGAGACGACCTTGAACGCGCGGTACTGCAGCAGGCGGGCGAACAGCAGGTCGCGGGCCTCGAGGAGGGCGAGGTCCTCGGCGTCCTCGACCTCGCCCTGGGGCAGGAGGCGGGCGGCCTTGAGGTCGAGCAGCGTCGCGGCGACGACGACGAAGGAGGAGGTCTGGTCGAGGTCCCAGGCGTCGCCCATCGCGCGGATGTGGGCGATGAACTCGTCGGTGACCTTGCTCAGCGCGACCTCGGTGACGTCGAGCTTGTGCCGGCTGATCAGCTGCAGGAGCAGGTCGAACGGCCCCTCGAAGTTGGTGAGCCGGACCGTGAAGGTCGGCGACTCGGTCACTGGGCGAGGCGTCGCACGACGTCGGCGTCCGCCCCCTGCTCGGCGATGGCGGCCAGCGCCGAGGCGATGGCGGCGCGGACGATGCGGCCCCGATCGACGGCCAGGCCGTGGTCGGCGCGCAGCTCGAGGCGCAGGCGCTCCAGGGCGAGCAGTTCCTCGGAGCTGACGTAGACCGTGATCTTCTCGTCGTGCCGCACGCGCCCGGTGTGCTCGACATCGGTCGTGGCCGGTCGGGCGGGACGCCGCCGCGGCGGCTTGGCCCCCTGCGGCGCATCCGCGGTGGTGGTGGGGGCCGACGGGCGGAGGGCCTCGGGCTCGAGGGCGATCGCCTCCGACGTCGGGCGGAACAGCTCGGAGGCGCCCGGCAGTCCTACGCGTCGGGGCATCGGGCGAGCACCTCCCGCGCGAGGCTGCGGTACGCGGCGGCGCCTGGACTGGACGAGGCATAGGTGGTGATCGGCTCGCCGGCGACCGTGGTCTCGGGGAACTTCACCGTGCGCTTGATGACGGTGTGGAAGACCTTCTCGCCGAACGCCTCGACGACCCGCTCGAGCACCTCGCGGCTGTGCAGGGTGCGGCCGTCATACATGGTGCCCACGATGCCGAGGATCTCCAGGTCGGGGTTCAGTCGCTCGGTCACCTTCGCGATGGTGTCGGTGAGCAGGGCGACGCCACGCAGGGCGAAGAACTCGCACTCGAGCGGGATCAGCACCTGGTCGGAGGCGGTCAGCGCGTTCACGGTGAGCAGGCCAAGGCTGGGGGCGCAGTCGATGATGATGACGTCGTAACGGTTCTTGACCGGGCGCAGCACGCGGCGGAGCGTCTGCTCGCGCGCCACCTCGGAGACGAGTTGCACTTCGGCGGCGGAGAGGTCGATGTTGGCGGGCAGCAGGTCGAGCCCGTCGACGTTGGTGTCGAGGATCACGTCGTCGATGTCGACGTCGCGCCCGAGCAGCAGGTTGTAGATGCTGGTGTCGAGGGTGTGCGGGTTGACGCCCAGGCCGACCGAGGCGGAGCCCTGCGGGTCGAAGTCGACGAGCAGCACCTTGCGGCCGGTCTCGGCGAGCGCGGCACCCAGGTTGATCGTGGTGGTGGTCTTGCCGACGCCGCCCTTCTGGTTCGTCATCGCGATGATGACGGCGCTCTTGGGCCCGGGATGCGGCGCGCGCGGTTCGGGGAGGTCGGGCCAGGGGCGCCCCGTGGGACCGAGGCCGTCGCCGTCCGTCTCGGTGTCGTCCTCGAAGAGCGCCGGGTTCTGGCTCACGATGGTCCTTTCGGGTGTGTCCTCGCCGGGAAGACTACGCCCAAAAGGCGACAAAGTGACTCCGGCACGCTGGCAACAAACATTGGTTGAAGTGTCAAGCATTTGCTAGACTGGGGGGCATGAGTGACGTGCGTTGGCTGACCGAATCCGAGATCGACACCTGGCTGAAGTTCCGGGCCGTGGTCGAGCTCTACCCCGGCCTGCTCGACGCCCAGCTGCGCCGCGACTCGCAGCTGACCCACATGGAGTACCAAGTGCTGGCCATGCTGTCGGAGGTGCCCGCGCGCACCCTGCGCATGACCGCCCTCTCCACGCGCACCAACAGCTCGTTGACCCGCATGTCGCACGTCGTGACGCGGCTCGAACAGCGCGGCATCGTCGCGCGCAGCACCTGCGCCACCGACGGCCGCGCCACGAACGTGACCCTGACCGGCGAGGGGCACGCGCTGCTGGTGTCGGCGGCGCCCGGTCACGTCAGCCAGGTGCGCGAGTCGTTCCTCGACGCCCTCACCCCCGAACAGCTCACCCAGCTCGACGCCATCAGCGACGCCATCCTCGACCGGATCGACCCCGAGAAGAAGATGACGTCCCGCTGACCCGGGAACCTCGTCCCGGCGTAACAGCGTTATCGGCCTGCTCGATTTTC
>CALMPQ010000258.1 GCA_937872005.1 uncultured Propioniciclava sp. | reverse complement strand
AGCGCCTCGGCGGCGGCCATCTTCATGGGCTGCACCTGGTACATGACCTTGCCCTGGAAGTCGCCGCTGATGATCGTCGCGGCGCCCGAGATGATCAGCACCCAGGCGCCGAACTTGGCGGCCCAGCGGAAGGCCGAGACGTCCGACTCCTCGAGGTCGGTGCGGTTCGCCTTGTTGAGGCGGGCGAGGTGCCAGCCGGCCACCGCGACGACGAAGCCGCCCGCGGTCATGTAGGCCGCGGCGAGCGTGTGCGGGAACGTCGCCAGGAACACGGGGTTGGTCAGCAGCGCCATGAAGTCGGTCATCTCGGCGCGGTCGGTGAGGGGGTTGTAGGTGGCGCCGACCGGGTTCTGCATGAACGAGTTGGCGGCGAGGATGAACACGGCGCTCAGCATCGTGCCGATGGCGACCAGCCAGATCGACATCAGGTGCAGCTTCTTGGGGAGCTTGTCCCAGCCGAAGATCCACAGGCCGAGGAAGGTCGACTCGAGGAAGAACGCGAGCAGGGCCTCCAGCGCGAGCGGGGCCCCGAAGATGTCACCGACGAAGCGGGAGTACTCCGACCAGTTCATGCCGAACTGGAACTCCTGCACGATGCCGGTGACCACGCCCATCGCGAAGTTGATCAGGAAGAGCTTCCCGTAGAACTTCGTCAGGCGGAGGAACTTCTCATCACCGGTGCGGTACCACTTCGTCTGCATCACGGCGACCAGCAGCGACAGTGCGATGGTCACGGGCACGAAGAAGTAGTGGTAGACCGTGGTGATACCAAATTGCCAACGGGCAATCGTTTCCGGACTCATGGCCCGGAATGTACTACTCGCCGACGTAGGGTCCAACTTCCAAACGCCGTTATCGGGGTACTGTCACCCGCCCGGGTGAATTGTCAACCCTGGAGGTGGAAGAATTCGCCCATCCCGAATGTACTACTTCTTGTCGTAGTAGCTGGTGGGTGTGGTTAGGATGGGCGCATGCCGATCCTCGGAGACCTCGAACACGCAGTCATGGACGTGTTGTGGGCTCGACCCGCCCCCACCCCGGTGCGTGAGGTGCACGAGGAACTCGCCCAGGGTCGCGAGATCGCCTACACCACGGTGATGACCGTTCTCGACCGCCTGGCGAAGAAGGGCGTGGTCAACCGCCAGCTCGACGGGCGCGCGTGGCTCTACCGCCCCGCCCGCACCCGCCTCGACCTCTACGTGGCGACGATCGTCGACGCGGTCGATGGCCTCACCGACGAGGAGCGGACCGAAGTCCTCACCCGCGCGGCGAGCATCGCCGAGTCCGTCGCCGCCGCCGACTGACCCCGGACGCCGCAACCAGCGGTTGCACTCCCGCGGGGTGAGGGGAGCCTCTCCTTGCTTGTCGGAGGCTCGTTTCCTGCCGACGATGAGGGTATGACTGAGACCATGCCGCGCTCCCACCGGTTCGACCAGGACACCGGAACGCACGCCAGCATGCTCAACAAGCTGCGTGCGGCCGTCCTCGGCGCGAACGACGGCATCATCTCCA
>CALMPQ010000257.1 GCA_937872005.1 uncultured Propioniciclava sp. | reverse complement strand
AGCCCTGATCCACCGGCGTTGGTTGGCGGTGTGGGTGTGGCGTAGGACGAGGAGACCCTTCTGAGCAGGGAGGATGGTGATTGCTGAAGTCGCCGTCTGCCACCCAGAAGGGTCACCTCGTAAGTGAAAGCCTCTCACAGGATCCGTCCTGTATTCGATGACCCGAACCTGGTGTCGACTGCCGGTCTGGTACCGGCTGTGGTGTTGGCCGAGTCTGCGGGCTTGCACGACCTGCTGGAAGAGCAACTGAGCGTCCCGTCCCCAAACGCCACCGCCAAGGCGACCAGTGTGGTGGGCGGGATGCTCGCCGGCGCGGACAGCATCGATGACCTCGACCTGCTGCGCCACGGGGGCATGGATCGACTGTTCCGCGGGGTGCGGGCCCCCTCGACGTTGGGTACCTTCTTGCGCTCGTTCACCCACGGGCACGTGCAGCAACTCGACGCCGTCGGCGGGCACCTCCTGGCCGGGCTGGCCCGACGGGTGCCTGCGGTGATCGCCGGCGCGGACACCGGCCAGGGGGTGGCGTTCGTTGATGTCGATGACACGATCCGCGAGGTCCACGGGTACGCCAAGCAGGGCGCTGGCTTCGGGTACACGCGGGTGCGGGGGTTGAACATCCAACTCGCCACCGTGGCGACACCGTTGGCGGCGCCGGTGATCGCCCGCGCCCGGCTCCGCAAGGGCAGTACCTCCTCCGCGCGGGGCGCTGGCCGGATGCTGGCCCAAGCCATCACCACCGCCCGTGCTGCTGGGGTGCAGGGCCGGATCGTGTGCCGGGCCGACTCGGCGTACTACGGGTGGGCGTTCGTCGGAGCGGCACTGCGCCACGGGGCGTGGTTCTCCGTCACCGCCCGGATGACCAGCAAGGTCACCCGTGCGATCGCCGGGATCGCCGAGGACGCCTGGCAAACCATCAAGTACCCCCACGCTGTCTTCGACGAGGCCGAGCAGCGGTGGATCTCCGACGCCGAGGTCGCCGAAGTCGGGTTTGTTGCGTTCACCGGTCGTCGCCAGCACCAGCACGTGCCCTGTCGGCTGGTCGTGCGCCGGGTCAAACGGATCCAGCCGCTCGCCTCGGATGGCAGCGAGCAACAAGAGTTGTTCGCTGTCTACCGGCACCATGCGTTCATCACGAACAGCACCTTCAGCACGGTCGAGGCCGACGAACACCACCGTGATCACGCGCTCGTGGAGCAGGTCATCGCCGAACTGAAGGACGGGCCACTGGCCCACCTGCCCTCGGGGAAGTACGCCGCCAACGCCGCCTGGGTGGCCCTGGCGGTGATCGCGTTCAACATCGCCCGCGCTGCCGCGGTCGGCGCTGGCCTGGCCAAGGCCAGGTGGGCAACCCTGCGACGCAAGCTCATCAACGTCCCTGCCCGGGTCGCGGCCACCGGCCGCCGGCTCGTGCTTCACCTCCCCACCCACTGGCCCTGGGCCGACGCCTGGTGGTCCCTGCACGCCGTCGCGACCGGCCCACCCCAACCCGCTGCTCCCTGACCACCCAGCCCAACAGGCGCAACCAAGGACCCCGAAGTGGAAGGGCCGGGCAGACCGGCGGACCCGACACGCCCACCCCCGAGTGAAGCGTCAAAACGGAGGAAAGTCACCACCAAGAATCACGGCCGGTGGATCAGGG
>CALMPQ010000256.1 GCA_937872005.1 uncultured Propioniciclava sp. | reverse complement strand
GGGCCGACGCCGAGCTTGGCGTTCGGGTAGACTTCCTGCACGGCCTGGGCCATGAGCGGCACCCCGAAGGCGGCCTGGCCGACGATGATCACGACGTTGTTGACGGTGTGGAACGCCACGGCGGCCTCGAGGCCCCCGGTGCGCCACGTCATCCAGCACGCGGCGACGGCCATCGCGGCCAGCGACACGATGATCCATGCGTCGAGGCTGCCGTGCGCCACGGAGAACAGGGCGGCGGACACGATCGTCGGCACCACGAGGGCCACGACCGGACGCGGGATCGCGACGCCGATGTTCTGCATCAGCCAGCCACGGAAGAAGTATTCCTCGCCGGCAGCCTGGAGGGGGGTGGTGAGCAGGCAGACGGCGATGAGCGCGAGGGTGACGGCGGGGGTCTCGACGTGGGTGAACAGCGGGATCGGCTCGAGGAACCACGAGACCACGACGTAGACGAGCCAGATGGGCACCAGAACGGCGGTCACGAGTCCCGCCCAGCCGAACCGGAATCGTCCGACGACCGAGTGGGTGTAGCCGGACGGCAGGCGGTGCGCGACCTTGTTGGCGATCAGCACCGACGGGATCAGCGCGGCGAGCGCCAGGTTCATGAGCAGCAGCGCTCCGACGCTGGTCCAGCCCGTAAGGCCGTTCAGGGTGAGGAGCGCCTCGGGATCCAGGTCGGGCGAGGCCATGATGGTCGCCACCAGGGCCACCCCGAGGACGATGCCCACGACGACCGAGATGCCCACATAGATGGCGACGAACAGGCCGAGCGAGGCCAGCGGACGCCACCAGCGGCGGTCGGGCTCGCGGAACAGGTGTTGGTAGGGGGTGCCGGGGGCCGGCTCGAGGGGGGCGAGATCGACGGCCGGGGGCGTGCTCCACGCGGCGGTGGGGATGATCGTGTTCGTCATGGGCACCACCTTGGCGTGGCCATCCGGTGCCCCGGATCGGGCCGGAGGCCACCGAGCAGCCGCCCACGGTCGACCGTAAAACCGACACAAGTCGGCATCCGGGGAGCGACTAGGGTGTCCGAGTGGCTCGGACGTCCAAGGTGAAACTCGACGGCTTCCTCATCGCGATCATCCTCGCCGCCGTGGTGGCCTCGTTCCTCCCGGCGAGCGGTGTCGGCGCCGAGGTCCTCTCGTGGGCGACGAAGATCGCGATCTTCTGCCTGTTCTTCCTCTACGGCGCCCGCCTGCACCCCGAGGAGGCCATCAAGGGCCTCAAGCACTGGCGCCTGCACCTGACGATCCTGGCCTTCACGTTCGTCGTGTTCCCGCTCGTGGGGCTACTGCTCGGCCTGCTCCCGGCCTGGGCGCTCGCGCCGGCCCTGATCCCGGGCATGGTCTACGTCACGCTGTGCCCCTCGACCGTGCAGAGTTCGATCAACTTCACCTCGATCGCCCGCGGCAACGTGGCCGGCGCGATCGTGAGCGCGTCGGCGTCCAACCTGCTCGGGGTGTTCGTGACGCCGCTGCTCGCCATCGCGCTGATGAACACCACCGGCAAGGCCAACGTCGGCCTCGGCTCGATCGTCGACCTGGTGGTGCAGATCCTGCTGCCGTTCATCCTCGGCCAGCTCTCCCGCCGCTGGACCGCCGACTTCGTCGCCCGCCACAAGAAGCTGAAGCTGTTCGACCAGGCCTCGATCGTGCTCGTCGTGTACGCCGCGTTCTCCCAGGGCATCCGCGAGGGCATCTGGACGATGGTCGGCTGGGCCGACATCGTCGCCCTCGTGGTGGTGTGCCTCGTCCTGTTGGTGTTCATGCTGTGGCTGACCTGGTTCAGCGCGAAGCGCCTCGGCTTCAACCGCGCTGACGCCATCGCCATCCAGATGTGCGGCACCAAGAAGTCGCTCGCGACGGGGCTGCCCATGGCGGTGGTGCTGTTCGCCGGCCAGCCGATCGGCCTGATCATGCTGCCGCTGATGGTCTTCCACCAGGCGCAACTCATGGCGTGCTCGTGGCTGGCGTCCCGCTACGCCCGTGACCCCGAGCCGGACGCCACGGTCCCGGCCTGAGCGCCCCCTTGGCCAGCGTGGGTGGCGCGGGTCGTTCGACACTCACCTTTGTCACGCCAGAGACGTGTGAGGAACCTCGCAGCAGTGACAAAGCCCTTCGTGAGTGGTGATCGTCCGCTGGGGGCCATGGGCCGCCGAAGCCGCACCGCAGGCTTGCCCTCGATCGCTGGCGCACCAGCACCACCGCGGCGAAGAGGCCCACGCTCACGATGCTGACCACGGTGCTCGCCACCGAGATCGTGGCGGCCCCCAGGTCGTTCAGCCCGAACGCCGTCAGGACCACGGCGACGACGTTGTTGACGATGTGTGCTCGATGGGGTCGGAGCGACCGCGCAGGTGCGGGCGTTGCCGGACGCCCCCGCGGTCGTGGTGCTGACGGCGTTCGACACCGACGAGTTCGTGCTCGGCGCGCTGCGCGCGGGCGCATCGGGATTCCTGCTGAAGCACACACCCCCACCCCAACTCGTGGACGCCATTCGCCAGGCCGCCGCCGGCACGATGTCGTTCTCACCCGAGGCGATGCAGCGCCTGGTGGCTGCGGCGGCTGCTCCGGCATCGGGGGCCGCTGAGTTGGTGGGAACGCTGAGCGAGCGCGAATCCGAGATCGCCGCCCTGGTCGCCGAGGGCTTGACCAACGCCGACATCGCCGCGCGGCTCTACCTGTCGCTGCCGACGATCAAGACCCACCTCGCCCGCATCTTCGAGAAGCTCGGCGTGACCAACCGCGTCCAGGCCGCATTGCTGGTGCACGACGCCCGCCGCTGACCTGAATCACAGCATCAGGGCGACGTCGACCAGGTCGGTAGCGGCCGCCGCGAGGCGACGATCGGCGGTGACGAGAGGGCACCCGTTCCCCTTGGCGGCCGCGACGTAGAGCGCATCGTAGGCACTGACGTTGTGCCGCCACCCGAACGCCTCGGCCAGCAGGGGACGCATGGGAAGTCGGTGGAGGGACACGCCCTGCCAATGACCCAGAAGGGTCCTCGCCTGGTCGGGCGAGATGCGACCACCCAACTGGAGCCCGCGAAGAGCGTGCAGCACCTCGGCGTCGATCAAGTGCGGGGCGAGTAGCGCCTGCCCGCGCACGGCGTCGCGGCTCGCCGAGTCACCCGAGATGAGCCGCACCGCCACGGAGGCGTCCAGCACGATCACCTGTCACGCGCCTCGCGGATGATGTCGACGATCTCGTCGGATTCGAGGCCGAGGTCGGGCATCTGCGCGAACAAGGAGTCGTTGCGCGACACGGCCGCCGCTTCGGTGAGCAGGCTCACAGCGAGCGCGTTGACGGACAGTCCCTCCGCGGCTGCCCGACGTTCGAGTTCTTCGGCGACCTGATCGGGGACGTTGCGCACGTAGAGGGTCCTCACGACTCCATGCTAGCTCGGATGCTTGCATCGGGCCATGGGGGTGACGTTGACCTGCGCCCAGCAGATTCCCGAACCCGGGCCGCTGACTGGATGGTCCGAATCCAGTGCAGGCCCATCGACTCAGCTGACCTTGCGGACGACGGCGAAGCCGTCCCAGCCCTTCTCCCCCACGGTCTGGGTGATCGACACCTGCACGCGGTCGTCGCCCTGCAGCGCGCCGAGGGCCGAGACGACACCCTGCACGTGCGGGTCGTCGCCCGGCTCGAGGATGCGCCCACCGCGCACGACGTTGTCGATCACGATCAGTGCCCCGGGCCGGGTCAACTCCAGGGCCCGCTCCACGTAGACCGGCAGCGAGGCCTTGTCGGCGTCGATGAACACGAAGTCGAACGGCTCGACGCCCGCGGCCGCCATCCGCGCCGAGACGTCCGCTGCCGGGCCGCAGTGGATGTCCACCCAGGCCGAGACGCCGGCGTCCTCGAGGTGTTTGCGGGCGACCGACGCGTTCTCGCGGCTCAGTTCGATCGACACCACCCGCCCCGACGTGCCGACCGCTCGGGCCAGCCAGATGGTCGAGTAGCCGGCGAGCGTGCCGAACTCCAGCACCCGGCGCGCGCCGGCCGAGGCGGCCAGCAGGTGCAGCAGGCGCCCGAACTGGCGCGACACCTCGATGCCGGGGCTCGTCACCTCGGTGGAGGTGCGTGCCGCCGCGAGAGCGGCGTCCTCCCGGGCGAACACGGCCAGTCGTTCGTCGACGGCCGCCCACTGCTCGGGCCCGGACGCCGCAGCCATCAGTCGGCCTGCACCGGGGCCCACGCGGGGCCGGTCTCGCCGAGCTTGTCGTCCAGCTTGGCGAAGATGGGCGTCGGCTTCTCCAGCGGGGTGCCGACGGCGATCGGCCGCGACTCCCAGACGGCGCCCTCCGACGCGTAGTCACCCATCAGCACCGGGTAGTCGGGGGCACCGTCCTCCGACACCGTCACGATCTCGGGCTGGGCGGCCCAGACCCCCACCCCGCCCAGGGCCTCGAACACCTTCTGCGACGCGTGCGGCAGGAACGGCGTCAGCAGCGTGTTGCAGTCCTGCACGGCCTGCAACGCCACGTGCAGGATCGCGTCGCGGCGGGCCGGGTCGTCCTTCTTCTTCCACGGTTCCTCGTCGGAGAGGTACTTGTTCGCCAGCGACACGATGCGCATGGCCTCGGTGATCGCCTGCTTGAACTTGGCGCGCCCGAGCAGTTCCCCGACCGTGTCGAATCCGGTCCGGCAGGCGTCCAGCAGCGCGCGGTCGGCGTCCGTCAGCTCACCCTGCGCCGGGATCGACCCGACGTTCTTGTGGGCCATCGACACGGAGCGGTTGACGAGGTTGCCCCACTCGTTGGCCAGCTCGTAGTTGGTGCGGCGCACGAACTCGTCCCACGTGAAGTCGGTGTCCTGGTTCTCGGGGCCGGCCACGGCGATGTAGTAGCGCAGGGCGTCCGGGCCGAACTCGGCCAGGAAGTCGCGCACGTAGATCACCTTGTTGCGCGAGCTGCTGAACTTCGAGCCCGACATCGTCAGGAACTCACTCGACACGATCTCGGTCGGCAGGTCGAGGACGCCCAGGACTTCAGACGGCGTCCCCCCCAGCGAGCCCTGGCCGTTCGCGCCCAGCAGGATGCCCGGCCAGATGACGGTGTGGAACGTGATGTTGTCCTTGCCCATGAAGTAGTAGGACTCGGCACCGTCGTTCTGCCACCACCTGCGCCACGCCTCGGGGTCGCCCGCGCGCCGCGCCCATTCCACCGACGCCGACAGGTAACCGATGACCGCGTCGAACCACACGTAGATGCGCTTCATCGCAGCGTCCTCCCACCCCTCGAGCGGGATCGGCACCCCCCAGTCGAGGTCACGCGTGATCGCGCGCGGCTGCAGCTCCTTCGCGAACTGCTCGCTGAAGCGGATCACGTTCGGCCGCCAGTCGGTGCGGGTCGCCAGCCACTGCTGCAGTTGCTCGCTCAGCGCCGGCAGGTCGAGGAAGAAGTGCTCGGTCTCGACGAACTGCGGCACCTCGCCGTCGATGCGGCTGCGCGGGTTCTTCAGGTCGATCGGGTCGAGCTGGCGCCCGCAGTTGTCGCACTGGTCGCCGCGCGCGCCGTCGAACCCACAGTGGGGGCACTCGCCCTCGATGTAGCGGTCAGCCAGGGTGCGACCTGTCGACGGCGACAGCGCCCCCATCTGCTTCTTCGCCACGACGTAGCCGTTGCGGTGCAGCGAGGTGAACAGCTCCTGCACGACCGCGCGGTGGTTCAGCGTGGTGGTGCGCGTGTAGAGGTCGTACGAGAGCCCCAGCCCCTGCAGGTCCTCGACGATGACCTGGTGGTACTTGTCGGCGGTCTCGCGGGCGGTCAGCCCCTCGCTGTCGGCCTTCACCTGGATCGCGGTGCCGTGCTCGTCGGTCCCCGACACCATCAGCACGTCGTTGCCCACCATGCGCTGGTAGCGGGAGAAGACGTCCGCGGGCACGGCGAAGCCGGACACGTGCCCGATGTGGCGCGGCCCGTTCGCGTACGGCCAGGCAGCGGCGGTGAGGATCCGAGAGGTCATGGCCCGAAGTCTAGGGCAGCCCCCGGCACCGGCCCGACGCGCGCCCGGGGCGTCCAGCCCCACTGGCAACCGGATGCGCGTAGATGAATTCGGAGTCAATGGGGGGTTACGCTTTCGTGTGTGACCCCTGAGCTGGTCCTGCTGGTGCTGGCCGTCGTGACGGCGCTGGCTTTCGACTTCACCAATGGATTCCATGACACGGCCAACGCCATGGCGACCTCCATCGCCACCAAGGCACTCACACCCAAGTTCGCCGTCGGCCTGTGCGCCGTCCTGAACCTCATCGGTGCCTTCCTGTCGGTCGAGGTGGCGCTCACCGTCACCAACGCGGTGATCCGCATCCAGAACCCCGACGGGACGCCCCGCACCGAACTCCTCACCGACGGCGGACGCCCGCTGCTGATGATCCTGCTCGCCGGGCTGATCGGCGCCATCGTGTGGAACCTCTTCACGTGGCTGCGCGGCCTGCCCTCGAGCTCGTCCCACGCCATGTTCGGCGGCCTGATCGGCGCGACGATCGCCGGCCTGGGCGTCGACGGCGTCAAATGGGTCGGCGAGGGCGCCAAGCTCGACGGCGTGGTCGGCAAGGTCATCCTGCCCGGCTTGGCCTCGCCCCTCATCGCCGTGTTCGTGGCGATGGTCGGCACGTGGCTGGTGTTCCGCATCGCGCGGGGCGTGGCCGAGTCGGTCATGGACAAGGGCTTCCGTTGGGGCCAGGTCGGCACCGCGTCCCTCGTCTCCCTCGCGCACGGGGCCAACGACGCGCAGAAGACGATGGGCGTCATCACCCTCGCGCTCATCGCGTCGGGCCACTGGGTCGACACCCACGCCATCCCGCTGTGGGTGAAGGTCACCTGCGCGTTCGCGATCGCGCTCGGCACCTGGCTGGGCGGCTGGCGCATCATCCGCACGATGGGCAAGGGCCTGGTCGAGATCTCCTCGCCGCAGGGCATGGCCGCCGAGGCGTCCTCGGCGGCGGTCATCCTCTCCAGCTCGCAACTCGGCTTCGCGCTGTCGACCACGCACGTCGCCACCGGTTCGATCCTCGGCTCGGGCCTGGGCCGCCGCGCCGAGGTGCGCTGGTCGATCGCCGGCCGCATGGGACTGGCCTGGCTGATCACCCTGCCGTGCGCCGCCCTCGTCGGTGCGGCGATGTGGTGGATCGGAACGACGCTCGGCCCGTGGCTGGGCCCGGTCACGATCTTCGGCATCCTGTGCAGCCTCGCGTTCTGGATGTGGCTGCACTCCCGCATCCAGCCCATCGGTCACCACAACGTCAACGACGAGTGGGAGTCTCCCGAACCCGTCCACGTCCCGCTCCCCCAGGAGGTCGTCCGATGAGCCAGGCGATGGCGGCGCTGGACGCCATGTGGAAGGTCCTCGCGATCGGGCTGCTCCTCGGCGCCGGGCTGCCCGCCCTCTTCTCCCTCGGGGTACGGCAGTTGGCCCTGACGGGCGAGCCCGGTTCCCACCCCGTCCTGCACCGGACCCTGGCCTGGACCGCGTTCGCGATCGTCGGTGCCGCCGTCACCCTCGGCATCGCCGGGATCGTCGCCCACGGTCTGGGCGTCAAGCTGTTCTTCTGAGGCTCACCGGTTGAACGCGGGCCGAACGACCTCTGTGACGAGCCGCTCCCGCTCCTCGTGGGGCAGGAAGGCCGCGCGCACGGCGTCCGTGGTGAACCGCTCGAGGTCGGGCAGGCCGTAGCCGAACGCCTCGACCAGCAGCTGGGTCTCGCGCGTGTACGACGTGCGGCTCATCAGCCGGTTGTCGCAGTTGACCGTCACCACGAACCCGAGCCGCTCGAGCAGCCCGAAGGGGTGCTCGGCGATCGTGCCGCAGATGCCCGTCTGCAGGTTCGAGCTGGGGCTCACCTCGAGCGGGATCCGCCGGTCCAGCACCCAGCGCGCCACCGGCCCCAACCGGTACCCGGACGCGTCGTGCGTGATGTCCTCGACGATCCGGACGCCGTGGCCCAGGCGTAGCGCCCCCACCTGGATGGCTCCGTCGAGGGACGCCACCCCCGCAGCCTCACCGGCGTGCACCGTGAACGGGGTGAAGGTCTCCCGCAGCCGCGCGAACGAGGCGGCATGCAGTTCGGGACCGTACCCGTCCTCGGGTCCGGCCAGGTCGAAGCCCGCGACGAGGTGCTCCCCCGCCACGGCCAGCTCGACCACCTCGGGGTTGGGCGCGGTGTGCCGCAGCGACGTCACCAGCTGCCGCGCCACGAACGGTCTCCCGGACGCCGCCGCTGCGGCCATCCCGTCGGTCAGGCCCAGGCCCACGGACTCGACGGCCTCGACCAGCAACAGGCCCTGCCGGGTGTGCTGCTCGGGCGCCCAACGGGCCTCGCCGTACACGACGCCGTCGGCGGCCAGGTCCTCGACCCACTCCCGGGCGACGCGGCGCAGCTGGTCACGGGTCTGCATGACCGCGATCGTGTGGTCGAAGGTGGTCAGGTAGCGCACGAGCGACCCCGAGTCGGCGGCGTCGAAGAACCAATCGCCCAAGCCTTCGGGCAGCGCGGGCAGGTCATGGCCGATCTCGGCCGCCAGCTCAGCCACCGTGGCGGCGCGGACTCCCCCGTCGAGGTGGTCGTGCAGGGCGACCTTGGGCAGGGAGCGGATTCGGTCGAGCGGGAGGGTCACCGGTCGAGTTCCTCGGGCCCGAAGGCGAGCGGCAGGACGGCGTCCATGCGCCACAGGCCCTTCGGGGTGTCGAGGAGCAGGTCGGCGCCGCCGTGCTCCCAGAGCAGTTGGCGGCAGCGACCGCACGGCATGATGCGCTCGCCCTGGCCGTTGGTGCAGGTGAAGGCGACCAACCGGCCGCCACCGCCGAGCACGAGGTCGGAGATCAGACCGCACTCGGCGCACAGGGTCACGCCCAGCCCGGCGTTCTCGACGTTGCAGCCCGAGACCACCCGGCCGTCGTCGACCAGTGCCGCCGCACCCACCCGGTAGTTCGAGTACGGCGCATACGCGCGCTCGACCGCCTCGGACGCCCGGGCGCGGAGGGCCTCCCAGTCGATCTCCATGCCCCTCACTTCGTGTACGGCACGCCGTCGGCCGCCGGGCCACGGGAGCGTCCGATGAGGCCGGCGACGGCGATGACGGTGGCGATGTAGGGCAGCATCAGCAGGAACTGGCTGGGCATCGGCGTGCTGAGGCTCTGCAGCTGGGTGGCCAGCTGGGTGACGAAGCCGAAGAACACCGCCATCAGCGCGGCGCGCACCGGGTGCCAACGGCCCATGATCAGCGCCGCGAGGGCGATGAAGCCGTTGCCGACCGTGATGTCCTTGTTGAAGGCACCGGTCGACCCGATCGTGAAGAACGCGCCACCCAGACCGGCGAACAGGCCACCGAGCAGCACGGCCTGCCAGCGCACGGCGCGCACCGAGATGCCGACCGTGTCGGCCGCCTCCGGGTGCTCACCGACCGAGCGGACGCGCAGGCCCCAACGGGTGCGGTACAGCAGGAACGACACCACGAACACCGACAGGATCGCGAGGTAGACGAGGATCGTCTGGTTGAACAGCACGGGCCCCAGCAGCGGGATCGCCGACAGGCCCGGGATCGGGATCGCCTGCATGATCGGGGCGTTGTTGAGCGTGCCCGAGTTCGGCTGGACGAGCTGGTCGAAGATGAAGCCCGTGAGGCCGGACGCGAACAGGTTCAGCACGACGCCCAGCACGACCTGGTCGACGATGTAGCGGATCGCGAACACGGCCAGCATCGCCGCCATCAGCACACCCGCGATCATTGCGGCGACCAGCGCCATCGGGATCGACTTGGTGACCGAGCCGACGGTCGCAGCGGTGAACGCCGCGACCAGGAACTGGCCCTCGATGGCGACGTTGACGACACCCGAGTTCTCGCACAGGACGCCGCCCAGGGAACCCAGCACGAGTGGGGTGGCCAGGGCGATGGTGCCGGCGAGCTGGTTGCTGACCTGGAACGGCAGGCTCGAGCCCGAGACGGCCCACGTGACCAGTCCCACCATGACGGCGATGCCGGCCACGGCCGCCGCGAGGGTGCGGAGGCGGGGGTTGAGGCGTCCGGTGAGAAAACCCAGGCCGGCGCCGATCGCCAGCAGCGCGCAGACCAGGACCGTGGGCAGGCCGGGCAGGGTGAAGGACGGCAGCTCGTCCGCGTCGAAGTAGGCCGACAGGGCGAACTGGGCGTCGCCACGGGTGCGGAAGGAGAGCACCAGCAGCACGAGGCCGATCGCGGCCATGAGGCCACCCGACGACAAACGGGCCCGTCGCGACTCGCGCGACTCGATGTGGTCGAGGTGGATGACCTCGTCGGGGGCGATGGTGGCGGCGCTCATGCCTGACCTCCGGCGGGGACGGCGCGACGGGCGCGCAGGAACGGGACGAGCGTGTTGACCAGGCCGGGGGCGGCGACGAAGAGCACGATGAGCGCCTGCAGCACCATCGACAGCGTCAGCGGCGTGCCGGCGAGGCTCTGCATCGAGAGGCCGCCTGCGTGGAGACCGCCGAACAGGAGGCCGGCGAAGACGATGCCCAGCGGGCGCGAGCGGCCGAGGAGGGCCACGGTGATGGCGTCGAAGCCGACCGTGCCGACCAGACCCTGCGACAGGGGCGTCGGGACGCCGTTCGCCCCGGGTCCGATCGCCGCCTGGACGCCGGCGAGGCCCGCCAACAGGCCCGAGATGGTCATGGTGATGATCGTCATCCTGGCCACGTCCATGCCGGCGGTGCCGGCGGCGTGCGGGTTCGCACCGACGGCGCGGATCTGGAAGCCGATGGTCGAGCGGTCGATCAGCCACCACGTGCCGAACGCC